>JBDKJW010000009.1:0-28172 GCA_039796395.1 Bacteroidota bacterium | reverse complement strand
TTCCTTACTCCTTATACCTTTTAGCTCTTCTACCAACTCCACATTCAACTCACTAAAATTATTCACAAAATTCAACGGGTTCTGTATCTCATGCGCAATACCTGCCGTGAGTTCGCCCAAACTGGCCATTTTTTCGGATTGTACTAATTGCGATTGGGTAGATTTTAGATTGGTAAGTGTTGCTTCTAAAACCTTGTTTGCTTTTTGTTTTTGACGGTTATTACGATATAAAAAAATAGCTACAAAAATGATCACACTTATCCCTGCTATTAAAATATATTGCCTAATCGTATTTTTATACGCTAATTGTTTTTTTTCTTCTTCTTGTCTTTGTTGTTGTTCAACTGCAAGTGTTTTCTGTAGTTGAAAGAATTTTTCGGAACCAAATAATTCTTCATTAATTTTTGCAGAAAGATTCAGATAGTAGTTCGCTGCTTTTAAGTCACGATTTGCATATAACTCAGCAAGCTGCTTAGCGGCATGAAGTACCCTGGCTTTAAAACCAACTTTTTTTGCTTCTTCCAACCCGAGCTTTGCATAGAAGATGGCAGAATCGGGTTGGTTTAAATCAGAAAAAGCATGCGCTAAGAAATTGCAGGTCCATGCAATAGAATAGTGATCTTTTAACAGCATCCTAGCTTGAAGGGCAGATCGTAAGTGAGCCATTCCTATTTCGCGATTACCAGATCTAAAGTACGCTTCCCCTAAAAAAATGTTTACAATATTTGTAAACGGGCCTTTCACATTTTTCTTAAGCGCCCCTAAATAATGTAAAGCAGAATCTATTTGATTACTAAACAAGAACGATTCGCCCAACCCGAGATCGTTGTCAAAAAATTGTTGCGCCATTGTAACTTCATCAATTTCATCGATTGTTAGAGAATTGATGGAATCCTGCAAACCTAAAGTTAAAAACAGATGGCGTGCTCGTTTCCCATAGTTGATGGCGCTTGGGAAGTCATTTAAAAAGTTATACGACTTAGAAATAGTATATAAACACAAAGCCTGCTCGCCTTTCAATTTGTTTTCACTTGCCAATTGTAATCCATTAAACTCCAATTGAAGTGCTTTTGGAATATCTCCATTTCGGGTGTGGGCAATTCCCAAAAAACACATTGCATATATCTCCCCTTCAAAAAATTTAATTTGTTTGGAAAGACGTTGTGCCTTTTCACCAAAATATTTTGCTGAATCAAAATTCATTTTGCTATAGAACCCACATTTTTGAACCATGTCCATCACTTGTTTGCGTTCTGCCGATAGTTGAGGATAGGCTTTATTAGAAAGTAGCAAAAAGAAGAGGAGTATTTGTAAAAATGATTTCATGTTAAATTATTGCAGCATCTATTTAATGAATCGCTCAAAAAACTCCACGGTTCTCAGCATCTGGTCTATACGTTGGCGATTATTACCCGTGCGGGTAAGCTCGTGGGTGGCGCCCGGGTGACGAACATACTCTACTGTTCTACCTAAAATTTTTAAGCTGCGATAATACATTTCACTTTGTATGACGCCTGTTCTTAAATCATTCTCTCCATGAAAAATAATGAGCGGTGTGTGTACATTGGCTACATAGTTAATGGGTGATTCCCGTTCAATTACAGCGCGTGCTTTTTCTTCCCAAGGATAACCGCCAAAATAATTAGGTACCAAACGCCATGCATTGCCTTCTCCCAAAAATGTACCTAAATCGTACACGCCTCTTTGTGCGCAAGCTGCTTTAAAACGTTGATCATGCCCTACAATCCACGCTACTAAATAACCTGCATAAGAACCACCGGTTACCGCGAGTTTACTTGTGTCGATAAAACCATCTTTAGCAGCAAGATCTAAATAGGTAAGTACATCAGATGTTGGTCCGGCTCCCCAATCATTTACATTGGCGCGTAAAAAATCTGCACCATAACCACCCGAGCCGCGTGGGTTGCCATATACCACTACATAGCCACGCGCGGCATAGTACTGAAACTCGTGCCACATAGAGCTTTCACCGGGTCCCCACATGGCCGATGGTCCGCCATGAATATCTAATATGGTAGGATATTTTTTGCCCGCTTCATAATTAGCCGGCTTCATTACCCAATATTCAACCGTTAATCCTTTTTCGTTTACAAAACTTTTTTTCTCAGGAAAACTTAGTTTTTTATTCGCTAACCAAGTGGTATTAAAACTGCTGATACGTTTTGCATTTTTACCATTTGCATCACTCATATATACTTCAAAAGGATTGGCCACTTCAGTTTTTACAAAAAGCATTTTATTACCTTGTACATCATAACTGCTAATACCTGCAACCGCTTCTGTTAAAGGCTCTACTTGTTTTGTTTTTACATCTACACGATAAATAGGTGCACCACCATTGCTTTGCGCCGTGAAGTAAATATATTGTTCGTTGGCGCTCCAATTAAAACCGCCTTTATTTCTATCGAAAGGAAGTACTATTTTTTCTTTTTCTGTACCGTTCAATGGCATGATGGCCATAGCAGGAACATCTACAAAACCTGTTGTGCCAAATTGAAAAGCCAACCATTTACCAGAGGGAGAAATTTTCGGACTATTAAATGTTCTTCCTTTCTCACCCAACATTTGTTTCATATTCTTTCCATCAGCATCTACTAAATACACACAGCTTTCCAAAGCCCTGTCAGGGTGTTGTGTATCATCCATATTACCTGTGAAAATAATTTGTTTTCCATCGGGGGTAAACTCGGCGCCACCAAATCGGTAATAGCCTTTTGTAAGCGCTTTTGGCGTGCTACCTGCTACTGTACTCACTATATATAAATGGGCAAAATTGATATCTGGAGAAGTAGTAGCTTCTTCTTGAAAGTTTAATTTATTAAAAACTTTGGCTTTGCGGTCGGCGGCATTTTGTTCTAAATAGGCTCTTATTTCTTCCGTTGTGCCATCGGGGTTGGGGGCAGCATTGGAGGGTAGTAAAAACTCGTTTTTAGCAAACCCAGGCTTTTCCATCGGCCATTTAGGTGCTTCTTTATTGGGGTTGAGTTCGGTATCTTTTAATAGGTCTTTTAAAGAAACGCTAGCGCTGAAAAGAATTTGTTTGCCATCGGGGCTCCAACGCGGGTTACCGGCGCCATATTTAAAATTAGTGAGCTGTTGCGGTTCACCGCCATCAAATGATAAAATGAAAATTTGGGGCTTACCAGCGGCAGCTCTTACGAAAGCTAGCTGCTTACCATCGGGGCTCCAAGCAGGCTGAGAAGCTGGCTCTTTGCAAGTAATGGCGCGGGGTGCAGCCGATCCGTCGGTTGGCACTATGTATAACTGTGTGCTATACTTAAACTCCCATTTACCATCTTCGGGCTCAATGCTGGTTACAGAGAAAACCGCTTTACTGCCGTCGGGGTTGATATTAATTCCGCTAGGTTGTTTTATCTTCAACATATCGGTAACTTTAATAGTTTCCGTAGCCGTTTGTGCAATAACAAATAATGGGGTTACAATGAGGAGGAGAAAATATTTCTTCATTCGATAGTATTTAAGCAGTTAATGTACAAAGAAATTGGCGGTACAAAGCACCGCTGCTGTATTTTTGTAACACAACTGATTGTATGAGTGAACTCGTGAATGAATTTAATAGCTATCGTGAGCGGATGAATGAAGTTATTTTGAGTAAGAATAACTTGGTGATGAAGCGCTTATGGAATTTGGATACGAATACCTATGAAGATGGTGCGCTGGATAAGAAAACAAAAGAGATGTTGGGGCTTGTAGCTAGCATGGTATTGCGTTGTGATGATTGTATTAAATACCATTTGGGTAAGAGTCATGAGCTGGGTGTAACAACCGAAGAAATGTATGAAATTTTTGCAGTGGCGAATATTGTGGGTGGAACAATCGTAATTCCGCATACGAGAAGGGCTGCTGAGTATTGGGAGGAGTTAGTGCATAGTGGGAAGTGATTAGTAGATAGTATTTACTACACACTAATCACTATACACTTAAAAAAACTTTATATGGAAACTACAAATACACTGCCTACTTTAACGGCGAAAGATTTTGCAACAGATCAGGAAGTGCGTTGGTGCCCTGGTTGTGGTGATTATTCTATTTTGGCGCAGGTGCAAAAGATCATGCCTACAATGGGTGTGCCCAAAGAAAATATTGTGATCATTAGCGGAATCGGTTGCAGTAGTCGATTTCCGTATTATATGAATACCTATGGTATGCATAGTATACATGGGCGAGCCACGGCGGTGGCGAGTGGGTTAAAAGCTACTCGGCCCGAGTTAAGTGTATGGATAGTTACTGGTGATGGAGATGGTTTAAGTATTGGGGGTAATCATACGATGCATTTGCTGCGCAGAAATTTTGATGTGAATCTGTTATTATTTAATAACCAGATTTATGGTTTAACAAAGGGGCAATATTCTCCCACTTCTGAAATTAATAAAGTAACCAAGAGTACACCAGTAGGCAGTATTGATCATCCTTTTAATCCATTAGCATTGGCTATGGGAGCTGATGCAACATTTATTGCGCGCTCTATGGATAGGGATCCGAAACACTTGCAAGCGATGCTTACAAGATCCTATCAACATAAAGGCGCTTCTTTCTTAGAAATCTATCAAAACTGTAACATTTTTAATGATGGTGCATTTGAAATATTTACAGAGAAATCTACCAAAGCCGAAGAAGCTTTGTTTTTAGAACAAGGGAAACCTTTGTTATTTGGTGCCAACTTACAAAAAGGTATTAAGCTCGATGGATTGAAACCTGTTGTAGTAGAAATTGGTAAAGAGGCTAGCGCAGAAGAATGTTGGATACACGATGAGACGGATTTCTACAAAGCCCAAATGCTCGTACGCATGTTCGATGATCCGAATAAGGGTGGTGAACATTTCCCTCGTCCCTTTGGTGTTTTCTATGAAACAGATAGAGCTTGCTATGAAGATGTTATGGCCATGCAAATTGAAGAAGCCATAGCCACTAAGGGAAAGGGTAATTTAGATAAGTTACTACGAGGCAGAGAGGTTTGGGAAATTGTATCATAACTTTACTAAACCCGTTCTTACAGCAAACATCACCAAGCCAGTTCTGCTAGTTACTTGTAACTTTTCAAAAAGCGAATCACGGTAATCATCAATAGTTCGCGGACTTAAAAACATGTCGGCTGCAATTTCTTTGAGTGATTTATCGCTACATGCCCGCCTCAAAAAATCTTTCTCTTTTTCTTTTAGCGTAAGGAGCATTATACTATCATCCATCGATTCTGCGAATTGATTCCGAATGTTGCCAACAAAATTTTGATAAACGAGATGGTTAAAATACATCCCTTTTTCAACCAGGGTATCTAGCGCTTTTTTAAATTCCTTTGGGTCACTATTCTTTGTAATATAACCTCTGGCACCAAGCTGCAGCATTCGAATAACGGATCGCTCATCTTCCAGCATAGAAAGTACCAGTACTTTTATGGATGGATGATTATGCTTGATCCATTCTGCTGTTTCAAATCCATTCATATGAGGCATCGAAATATCTAATACAACTATATCTGGTAAATCATGCGGATTTAGTTGTTCTATAAATTCAATGCCATTACCTGCTTCAAACAAAATGGTATACGCGCTGAAGTCGCGAATAATTGATGATAAAGCATTTCTTAATAAAAGATGATCATCTACAAGTGCAATTTTTTTCATACATAGTAGTAACCATTGGGGGAGGGGTGAATGATACGCAAAGTAAAAACGATCAGGTCTATTAAAAATTGCTATTTCTACTCATTTTTTGACCGTTAAAAAACGCGAATAATAAGGTGTTTACCGCGGTTTACCGGAAAAAATTGCTACCTATTTTTGATTTGTAACGAGCGAAAGCTCAATTATTCACTAGGGGTTACAAACAGTAAAGGCGGCACAAGGCCGCCTTTTATAATAAAAGTTCATCCTGCTGCTATAATACCTTTTCGGCAGATTTAAAAATCTGCTTCTTCTTCCATTCATACCAAGGCTTTGGCACTGTTTTCTTTAATAATGTATCTATACTGCGCATGCCAAATAAATTCCAAACTCCGTGTAACTTACCGCCTAAAGAGGATTGTAAAGCACGTAAGCTCATGGCAAATCCACTATCTATATACTCCATGTGATGCCAATACCCAGCAGGCATAAACAAAGTATCTCCATGCTCCAATATTACTTCATAACCATTTGCGTGTTTAAGGGCAGGAAAAGCATTATAATCAGGGTTCCCATTGCCACCACTATAATTACTAAAATCTGCCAAACTCAACACTTCAAATGGCTTTCGGTATAGTTTATCTTTTTCCTCATAAGGAAACAATAAAACCCTTTTTCTACCCATAAACTGTGTATGCAAAATATGACTCATGTCAATATCAAAATGCATATGTGTAATACTCCCTTCACCACCCACAAATAACATGGGATATTTTTTCACGAACCCCTTCATCATATCTTCTGGCCAAGTAAAATCTTTAATTAATTGAGGCGCATGATCAAAAATATTAAATAAGAAAATACGCCAACCCGCAGGGCCAGCACTAATCATATCTATATACGCACCAAAAGTTTTATAATCATCAGCTGTATTAATAGGAGTATAGGCATCACTCTTCACATTATTATATAACGCCACTTTTTGCTCACCTACCAATGATTTAAAAAAATCCCAATTCCATTTATTATAAGCAGGCCATTTTTTTGCAAGATCTTTCATTACAACGGGTTTTTTCGGCGCATAATATTGCCTCAAAAAAGTTTCATCATCCAACACATTGTAACTATCTACTGGCTGTAAATTCATTGTCGAAAAAAATTTCTGCAAAGGTAATAGGAAGAAATTGTTAGGGAAAGATTATATGATAAGCGTACATAATTTTATATAACTATTCACATATCATGGTATTTGGTAAATTTGCAGATGCTCTTGCAAGTACACCCCGAAAACCCCAGCCTCAGGCATATTGGTATTATTAATGATTGTTTACGTAGTGGAGGTATTATTATTTATCCAACGGATACAATTTATGGCTTGGGTTGCGATATCTTTCATCATAAAGCATTAGAAAAGATTGCGCAAATAAAAAAAGTAGATCCTTCTAAAGCACAATTAAGTTTTATTTGTAGCGACCTTAGTAATTTAAGTAGGTATACAAAAAGTATCAATACGCCTTTATACAGATTGTTAAAAAGCTTTTTGCCTGGACCCTACACATTTATTTTACCTGCGAGTAAAGACGTTCCCAAAATTTTACAAAGTCGCAAGAGTACTATTGGTTTGCGTATACCCAACAATAAAATAGCACGCACGATTGTTGAAACACTAGAACATCCGATTCTTTCTGCTTCTTTACCAGGAGAAATGGTGGAAGAATATACCGACCCAGAAATTATGCATGAGAACTTTGGGCATTTAGTAGATATAGTGATTGATGGTGGTAATGGTGGTATGATACCGTCTACTGTTGTTGATTGCACAAGTGAGCCTTACACCCTTATTCGCAGAGGGTTGGGTAATTGGGAAGATGCTGATTAAAAAGGCATTGCTAATTGTTGCGGCACTATATTAAAGCTTTTTCTGTGATACACACATAACCCGTTTTTTTCTATTGCAATACGATGTTCTTCGGTGCCGTATCCCTTATTCGATCTCCAGCCATATTGAGGAAATTGTGTATGAATGGTATCCATATACATATCCCGGTATGTTTTAGCTAAAATGCTGGCTGCGGCAATAGATGCATATTTACCATCCCCCTTTACAATACAGGTATGTGGGATATTCGGATATGGAATGAATCGATTTCCGTCTATCAATAAAAAATGGGGATGAACTTTTAATTGATCAATAGCCATGTGCATGGCTTTAAAACTGGCTTTTAAAATATTGATTTGATCAATTTCAGCAGCCTCTATACTCGCTACCGACCAGGCGATTGCTTGGGTTTCTATAACTTCCTTTAATACCATTCGTTGTTTTGCAGGCACTTGCTTACTGTCGTTCAACAGCTCATGTTTAAAATTAGGAGGCAGAATTACGGCCGCAGCAAATACGGGCCCAGCATAACATCCCCTGCCTGCTTCATCACAGCCCGCTTCTATTCTTCCTTTTTGTAAATATGCTGGTAACACAATTGTAAAATTCAGCAAATTAAACCAATTAACCCTCACCCGTGTTTACATTTGTACTATGATAGTGGCAAAAAATTCTTCAAAACAACAAATAGCTATATGGCTATTGATTGGGGTGGGTATAACGGTTATACAAATTGCCCTAGGCGGCATTACCCGTTTAACAGGCAGTGGATTATCTATTACAGAATGGAATGTAATTACGGGTACTTTACCTCCGCTTAATGAAGCTGCTTGGCTAATAGAATTTGAGAAATATAAACAAACACCACAATTTGCACTACTTAACTTCGATTTTACACTCACAAATTTCAAATTCATTTTCTTCTGGGAGTGGTTTCATCGTTTGTGGGCTCGATTTATCGGAATCGTATTCTTGGCGGGGTTTATTTATTTTATAGCAACGCGCAAGTTTAAACCGAATATGATTCGTTCGTTAGTAATACTCTTTTTATTAGGGGCTTTACAAGGTGCCGTAGGTTGGATAATGGTAAAAAGTGGATTAACCGGAGATGCCGTATATGTTAAACCCACACGATTGGCAATGCACTTTATTTTAGCCCTTGGATTACTGTCGTATACTTTTTGGTTTGCACTAGATTTATTAATTGCACCAGCGAGTTGTATTGCTAATAAAAAATGGCGATTAATGAATACTTGGTTACTTATTTTACTTAGTTTACAACTAATATACGGGGCGTTAATGGCCGGACATAAAGCAGCTACTGCCGCCGCAACATGGCCAACGATAAATGGCGATTGGATACCAACCACATTATTTAAAGAGCAGCCGGTACTACTTAATTTTATTGATAATACAATTTTAGTTCACTTTATACATCGCGGACTGGCTTACCTTATTTTGGGTATTGTTGTTTATTGGTCGGTGCAGCTATTCCGCTTTAATGGAACTCTTTTGTTTAATAAGATGCGCAAATGGCCGCTGCTTATAACAGGCTTACAGGTATTGTTGGGTATAATTACAGTGCTTACGAGTGCGGGTATAAAAGCCGGAAGCTGGGGACCATTTGAATGGATGGCACAGCTGCACCAACTTACAGGTATGTTATTGTTATTGTCGTTGGTGATGATGCGCTACCTTATAAAAAAACAATGAAAAAATACCTGATTGGTTTTTGGTATTCCTTGCCGATTCAACTATTCCTGCTTCATTTCAGGAGGTATCAAATATTTCTGGTGCTTTGGTATATTTTGTTCGCTACTGTTGCTGGCGCTTTCATGAAAACATTTGGGGCCGATTCTCTTTTTTTAGCACCAGAATACTTTGGTGAAGTATCTGCCGGGAGTACGGCCATCGTTGGGTTTACTTCAGGTGTATTTATTATGAGCTGGAACATAACCACCTTTATTCTCCATAGTAAAAATCTGCGTTTTTTAGCTACTACGGCTCAGCCTTTTTTGAAATATTGTATTAATAACGCTATTATACCACTGAGTTTTTTAGTATTTTATTTGATAAGGGCAGTAGATTATGCACGATTTCAAGAATTGATTGATAAAAAAGAAATAGTACTGCTAGCGTTAGGATACGCTGGCGGTTTAGCACTATCACTTAGCATTTCGTTTCTTTATTTTTTTGGGGCCGATAAAACGATCTATTATACATTGGCTAATAGTATTACAGATGCCAATAATGCTTATCAAGTTGCTGCAAAGAAAGAGTTACCGCTTATTAAGTATGAGTTACGTATTGATTGGTTTTTGAGTGCCACTTTTAAGTTAAGAAAGCCCCGTGATGTTCGGCACTATAGCGAAACATTTTTAAATGCTGTATTTAATCGGCATCATGTTGCCGCCGTATTAGCAATCATGCTAGCATTTATTTTTATTATACTCACAGGCTATAGTTCAGATAGTAGATTATTTCAATTACCAGCAGCTGCTAGCGTTACACTTTTTTTCTCGATTATCATTGCAGTAGCAGGCGCCTTATCTATCTTCTTGGGTAGTTGGAGTATTCCTTTACTTGTAGTAATTTATTTAGGCGGAAACTATCTCTACCAAAAAGAAATTATTGATCCTCGAAATAAAGCTTATGGGTTGAATTATGTAAATAAATCAATTCGTCCGGCCTATACAAAGGAAAATGTGAGTGCCCTCGCTTCAGATAGTTTAGTTGATGCAGATAAAAAAGAGTTTCTCAAAATTTTAGATAATTGGAAGGCGAGGCAGTCTTCTCCCTTACCAACGATGTATATCATTAATACAAGTGGAGGAGGAACGCGCAGTGCTACTTTTACAATGAATACCTTGCAAAAATTGGATTCTTTATTTGAAGGTAAATTAATGGCGCAGACTCTTTTAATAAATGGAGCATCGGGGGGTATGCTTGGGGCTGCATATTTTAGAGAACTGTATTTTGAAAAGATCAATGGCGCAAATATTAACTTACAAAACCCTAAATATGCCGCGAATATTGGAAAAGATTTATTAAGCCCATTATTTTCTTCTTTTCTTACGCGTGATTTATTTGGGCCAGTACAAAAGTTCAAGAATAATAATTTTGAATATATAAAAGATAGGGGATACGCATTCGAACAAAAATTAAATGAAAATACGGAGGGTGTTTTAAATAAACCATTAGCTGCATATGAAAAGGCAGAAGCTATGGCAGCAATACCATCCTTGTTTTTTAATGCGGTAATTACGCGGGATGGAAGAAAAATGATTATCGCTACAAGACCTGTTCGATTTTTAATGAAACCGGTTATTGATACCCCAAATTTGCCCCCATTTGACCCGGATGCTATTGATTTTTATTCTTTCTTTCAGCAACAAAAAAGTAATCAAATTAGTACGCTAAGCGCTTTGCGAATGAATGCAACATTTCCTTATGTATTACCTAATGTATGGTTGCCCTCTAACCCTATCATAGATGTAATGGATGCTGGGCTCAGGGATAATTATGGGCAAGAAACTACACTTCGGTTTATTGAAACATGTAAAGAATGGCTTCAAAATAATACCGCTAAACTGGTTGTTATTCAAATACGCGATAGGGGGATGAGTGATTGGGATAAGCCTTTAGAGAACAATAGCTTAATCGGCTTCCTTACCAAGCCCTTTTTAATTTTGCAAAATAATTGGTTCAAAATGCAAGATTATTATCAGCATGATCAACTTGATTATTTGTTTGATAGCTATGGACAAAAACTGCATCGTGTTTCTTTTCAATATGTGCCATCCAGAAAAGAAGCACCCGCTAGTTTAAGTTTTCACCTTACTGCGGCAGAGAAAAGAGATATTGCCAATGCCCTTAATAATGAGCTCAATAAATCGGCATTTATACAATTGAGTAAATTAATGCGATAGGTTTATGGACAAATTAATCGGAAGGCATCTGGCAAAATATGAACCTCAATTTCTTCCACAGTATCCGCTGGGTCGCCATCTATATGTAGTGGTGCCATCACCACCCATCATTACAATATCTGTAAACCTTCTTTTGCTATAATTTCTTTTAGCTCTTCATAATTACCAGCGGCATTAGTTGTATATAATATATAAGGTATCTCTTGAAACTTTGTTTCCGGCTCAACAATTTTTAAGAAGCCATCTTTTTTTGAAGTTCCTGAAATTAGATTATAGGGATAAACAATTTTTCGCTGCATAAAGAACTACCATTTCAATAAGGCACTGGCCCATGTAAAGCCACTTCCAAATGCGGCTAAACAAACTAAATCGCCCTCATTAATTTTACCTTTCTCCCAAGCTTCACATAATGCAATGGGCACTGATGCAGCAGTTGTATTACCGTAATGTTGAATATTATTATACACTTGCTCATCTTTTAGCCCTAATTTCTGTTGCACAAATTGAGATATGCGCAAATTGGCCTGATGAGGAATGAGCATGCTAATATCTGTTGATTGAAATCCATTCTTTTCAAGCGACTCTACAATTACTTCCGGAAATTTTACAACCGCTTTCTTAAACACAGAAGGGCCATCCATAAAGGGGAAATTCTGCGCATTATCAATCATATCATGACTCATAAACATTTGCGCAATTTCAGCATCGTCAAAATCAGCATAATTTTTTTCACCCCAATAATTAGCGTGAGTGCCTGGGTTATACATAGCTAATATTTCGGCTGATTCGCCATCGCTATGTAAGTGGGTGCTTAAAATACCTTGATTTTCTTTTTCTGTTGGTTGTAATACAACTGCTCCGGCACCATCTCCAAATATTACGGAAACATTTCTACCTCGAGTAGAAAAATCTAAGCCAAAAGAATGTTTCTCACTACCTATCACTAAAATATTTTTATACATACCAGTTTTTATAAACTGATCTGCTACACTTAGTGCATACAGAAACCCACTACATTGATTGCGCACATCCAATGCCCCGATTTCTTTCATTTTCATGGCCCGCTGTACCATAACCCCACAACCCGGAAAATAATAATCTGGTGATAAAGTGGCAAAAACAATAAAATCAATTGCGTCTGCAGTTGTACCAGCCCTTTCTATAGCTATTTTAGCGGCTTCAATAGCCATAGTAGTAGTGGTTTCCTGGGTGCGATGAGCATATCTTCTTTCTTTAATACCTGTTCTTTCTTGAATCCACTCATCACTAGTTTCCATATATTTGGTGAGATCCTGATTGGTAACAATATTTTCGGGCACATACATGCCTATCCCGGCAATTTTACTTAAAGGCATATGCAAGCAATTTAGTATAAGTGAAGGTAAGGAACTTTCTAAAAACGACTAGTTAATTAGTTTTTCTTGTAAGCCCATTACTTGCTTTAAGAAAAGCGCAGTTTGATCTTGAACAGTTTTAATATCTTTTGACACAATAGGCGAGGCTAATACATGAGAACCAGCATTAGGTATGGGTATCATTCGTTTTTTATTTGGGACTGTGTTTACCTGGGCAAACATCTCTTTCATAGCAGAAACTTTTACTACAGGGTCCTGATTTTTATCATCTTTATAATAATACAAAGTGAGTAAAGGCTGATTAATTTTTTCAAAAGTTTCTCGTACCATAGTACGTTCTAATAATTCCTCTAATTGTACAGCAGCTTCAATTGAATATTTGGTATTCCAATAGCGTGCATATCGATCATCCTCTTTATCCACGGTGATATAATCCGATTTTTTTACCATTCTGGCTATGGATAAGCCCCAAGGATCATTGAGTAACCAGGCATTGGGGTCATTAATAGCAATATTGGGAGAATAAAGAACTAAACCCCCAATTTCAGGATAAGCGGCTGCTAATTGTAAAGCAACTGTTCCACCCGTTGAAGTGCCCATTAAAATAACGGTATCACCAATTTCTTTACCAATAGCATAAGCTTGTTTTGCCGACTCCCATAATCGCTCGGGCGTGTAATTAAACAATGCATCAACCGTATCAATTCCATGCTCCGCTAAACGCGCTAAATATAAATTACAACCAAACTGTTTGGCAATATTTCTATGGACTGGATTTCCTTCTTCCTGGCTAGCACTAAAGCCATGTAAATAAACAATCGAATAATTTGTTTTTTGTTTTAATGAATCATTTGCCCATATAATCCTAGCTTCATTATCTCCCTTTACTTTGTGCTTCCCCTCGTTGTTACTAATAAATGATTCTAACTGATTGATAGGAGGAATGGTAGGTAAACTAGTTTCAAAAACTGGTTTACCTGGACGTGGGCCAATAAAATATACACCCGTAAGTACAACAAGTAGGATAAGTAGTATTTTTATAAATCGCATGAAAATTATTTTTTAGTAAGATACGCAATTGCTTTGGCTTAAAATGATTAAATTGTAAGCAGTGTTTATACGCTTGGAAAATAAACTGAATTTATTACTTATTGTATGGGTCTTTCCAGCCTTTCTTTTCGCACAAACTGTTGAAGAGAAGCAATTGAAAGCATATATAACAACTAAGCGCTTTATAGAAGCAGCCAATTTTTATCAAGCTAATCAGTTGGTTGATTATTCCACACAAAGCCATAAGGAAATGATGCTGGTATGTAAAGAAGTAGGGAAACCAGCATTAGCTATTGCGATATGTAAAAAAGAACTACTCAAAAACCCACAAGCAAGTTTTTGGCATATCAGGGAAATGCAATTTCTGATTTATGATCGTCAAATTGAAGCAGCAGCAAAAAAAATGGCACTTATTAACGACAAGAATAGTAATGATTTCGCGGAAATTTATGACATGTTATTACGGGAACAAGAAAACTGGGTGGAATTATTATCGCAATCGCTAAATAAATTTCAGGTAACACGCAATAACCCTTCAATAGTTGATGACATTCTTTTTTGCTTCTATAAACTAAAAGCCGGAACAGCAGCTCAAAACTGGGTAGTAAAACAACAAATTAACCTCTCTCCCTTACAGCGTTTTTACCTGTTTGGAGCCAATGCCAATATGTATATGAAATGGTCTACAGAAGTGGCCAGAAGCGCGGATGAGCGAATTGGTTTTGGTGAAAAAGCATTGAAATATATAGATACTGCATTACAAATACCGGCTATTCATAAAGCGGATCGTACTTATTTAGCGTATGATAGAGTACTTGCATTAACAGCTGCTGCACAATATGATAGTGCGCTGGCTTACGCTAAGCAGCTACAAGAACCCATACCTACATATGTAACCATCGCATTAGCAAAAGCAGCACTTGAAACGCGTAAATCTGCAGAGGCAGAAACATTATATCGTAAAGTATTTATTGCGGATACGAATAATAGAGAGGCCATTAATGGACTATCATTTAGCTTGAGTGATCAAGAAAAACACGGTGCTAATATAACCTTCTTAAAATCCGTTATTGATAAACAGCCAGTTTGGGTAAGAGATGCTGAAACGGGGAATAAAGTGTATAATCCCGTATTACAATCTACGCAAATACAATTGGCAAGATCCTATAGTTATGCAGGCTATCAAGATCGGGCATTGGCATTAATAAATCAGGAAATAAGCAATGATCCGCTAAATATTGGCTTATATCAAATACGGGGAAATATTTTTGCCGCAAGCGGGTTATATACTAGCGCGCTTGAAAATTATTCATTAACACTGGCCGAAGACAAAAATAATGCTGGATTATTATATAGTATCGCTGGCAGCAGATTCAGGAAATATCAATTCAATCAATTTACAACGATCATTCAAACATTGAACCGCCATTTTCCTTTATCGCCAGAAACTAAAAGAATGAATAAAGAATGGAAAGAATTTAATAGCACAGAAGTATATCTAAGTTATGATTATTCAAATGTGAGCGGACCCGTTCAGCAAGGGGATGGATATAGGTATCAGTTGCATTGGTATACACCGCCAATAGCACTTCATTGGAGATTAGCTGGAAGCTACCAGCGCGAGTGGGTAGATATTCCCGAAGGTCAGGTCATGTTCACCAGATATGGAGTGGGCGTTGAATATCGGAAAAATAATATTGAACTTATTGCTATGCTTACTGGTAATCGATTTATAGAACACAATATCGGTGCTTCCTTAAAAGCGGTGTTTATGCCAGATGATCATCAACGTATGGGTGTGACTGTTGAAAAATTGAGTAGAGAAACACCCCTGCGTGGTGTTTTCTTCCAAGTATATGCAGATAGGCTTGGAGCTGATTATAGCTATCGGTGGAATGAGAAAACAAGTGTTGCGGCAGCAGTTAATTATTTTCTTTTCACAGATCAAAATAGAAGAATAGCAGCTAATGCTAATTTGAAACAGCAGTTGTATGGCAAGCCTCATTTTAGAATAAACGCTATTGCTGGCCTATATACATCAGCAAATACAATTTCAAATGCCACATATTTCAATCCTAAAAATGATTTTTCTACAGATATCCAACTGAATTTTCAACATACGATCTATAGAAAATTTGAATTTAATTATTTACATCAACTTACGATCACAACGAATAGATATAAACAATACAATTTTGCACCAGGATATGTAGGTAATTTTAAGTATGAACAAAGCATCGACTTGAACTATACAAAATCAGTTGGTTGGAGTTTTACCAAAGGCGAACGGCTTTACGATGGCATTAAAGAACCCTTTTTGTTTTTTGAAATCAATTTTCATGGCAGGTTTTAAAAGATATACGATAATCATTTTTTTTATATGCTGCCGCTATGGTATAGCTGCACAAATACCGTATACAGTTATTGCCTACCACGATGTTGTAAATAAAAAATCAGAACTAGTAGGCGATGCTATTACTGCTGAGGAGCTCGTAAATCATTTTGAGTGGCTATCTGCAAACGAGTATACACCTGTTTCGCTACAAGCGATTATTGATGCTGAAAAAGGGGTGAAACCATTGCCCGCTAAAGCCGTTTTATTAAGTTTTGATGATGGGTATGTGTCTGTTTATACAAAAATTTTCCCCTTATTGAAATTGTATAATTATCCGGCAGTTGTTGCGTTAGTTGGTGCTTATTTAGATAATGGAGTAGATAGTGTTGCTTATGGAAACGCAAAAAAAGCAAGAACAGATTTTTTAAGCTGGGATCAAATAAAAGAAATGAAAGCTTCGGGGCTAGTAGCGTTTGCTTCGCACACATATAACTTACACAATGAAGTGCGAAGTAATAAACAAGGAAATACAAACCCCGCAGCAGTAACTTTTATCTATGATACTATACTGCATCAAATCGAAACGGATGAAACCTTCTCTAAAAGAATAGACAGAGATTTTAAGGCAAATAACAACCTCTTTATAAAAGAATTTGGTGAACTGCCTAGCGCCATTGTATGGCCTTATGGTAGGTATAATAACTTAGTAAGAACAATTGCTTCTACAAATGGACTGCCAATTAGTATCAATCTAAATACCTTCGCTAACTATGGTACAGAATTGCATTTTAATATTAATCGGTTTTATATAACCAGAAATGCAACAGCAGATGCGCTAAGAGATTATGTAGAAAATAATCAACGCATATATTATTATCGGTCTTTACAAGTACCCGTTAATAGCTTTAAAGACGCAATAACAGATAAAGAAGAAACAGTATTTAATGAGTTTATAAATACCATTGCTACAACAACCGCAAATGCAATTATCATTCCAGTGCTTTATAAAGAAGGAGATTCGCTGTTTACCTTATTTAAAAATACTGTAGTGCCTTGGAAAAATACACAACTAAATAGGGTTGTATGGCAATCGCAAAGTAGAATTCAAACAGATGTTTATTTATTATGGGATGAGAAGTTGATGATGGAAAAGGAATTGAATGATGATCAGTGGGTATCTTTTTTTACAGCTATGGGAAGAGTGGCACCCGCACGAGGGGTAGTTATTCATAGCGATAGTGTAATTCGTTATCTCAAAAAAGAAACAGCCCTATCTTACCCCAAAGAAAAAAATAATAATCTGTTGAGCAGCAATCGTGCAAGATTAGTAAGCAACGATTCACTGCAAACGCCACCTATGTTTTATTACTTGCAAGCTTTTCAACATTATCAAGTAGATGTGAGTGCCATTTTACAACTCTCGAATAATAATGTGCAATTAGTAAATGACACCAATTTTCTACGCCATGTGTTGGCATACTTTAATGCAATTATTATTGATTTAACAACCTATAATAAAACGGAGACGCTCAGATTTTTAAAACAAATGGCCGATTACCCAGAAGCGTTTTCAAGAATGGCTATTCAATTACCATTATTGTCGGAAGCTGATTTTAAAAGTATTGAACCAATATTAATTCAAAAGAAATTGTTTAGCTATGGGTTTAAAATTGAAACCCTAAAAGAGTTGCAAATGCATAAACCACCTGTTAATACCAGAAAAGTTGAAAAAGAATGAGTGGATACGAGAATTATTTTAATTATTTGGTTGAATTTATCTTCGCCTATCCATTCATTATGTCTATTATTTGGATGGTAAGTGCAGTGTATTATGTTTTATTATTTGAAAGAAAAGCACCTGGCCCACATGTATACCCCGATTTGCCCTTCATACCGCCCGTTAGTATCATTGTTCCTTGTCATAATGAGTCGGCTAATATCAGAGAAACCATTCAATACTTAGCGGAAACAACGTACCCCGATTATGAAATAATTGCCGTAAACGACGGAAGCACAGATGATACAGCCATTGTTTTAAATGAATTAACCAACCTGTATGCCCAATTGCGTGTAGTACATTTAAAGAAAAATAGGGGCAAGCCTACAGCACAACGTATTGGTGCTTTAATGAGTAAAGGCGATATTATTGTTTGCATGGATGGAGATGCATTGTTTGAGCCAAATGCAGTTGCATGGATGGTATTTACTTTATTGCGTAGAAAAAGAATTGGCGGCGTAACGGGCAATCCTAGAATTAGAAATAGAACTTCCTTATTGGGTAAAATTCAAGTTGGTGAATTTTCTTCCATTATTGGAATGATTAAACGGTCACAAATGGATTTGGCAAGAATTTTTACCGTATCGGGCGTAATATGTGCATTTAAAAAAGCGGCTTTACATGAAGCAGGTTATTGGCGAACCGATATGATTACAGATGATATAGATATCACTTGGCGGCTCATGCAAAAAAATTGGCTGGTGTTTTATCAACCAAGTGCCATCTGTTGGATATTGATGCCAGAAACGTTGAAAGGCCTGTGGAAGCAGCGGTTGCGTTGGGCGCAAGGAGGTGCAGAAATTATGTTTGCCTATGGTAAAACAGCTTTATTCAACCTAAAATTGCGTTTATTGCCCATTGTAATTGATTATGTATTGAGTTTAATTTGGGCAAATGTTTTAGTGATTGTAGTTGGTATTTGGGCCTTAAAAAAAGTTGACCTGATTAGCTACGACTTCAATATATTCATACCTACACATTGGGGGCTCACGCTGGCCCTTACTTTTTTATTGCAATCAACTATCAGTATGTTTATCGATTCAAAATATGAAAAAGGAATATTAAAAACCATTGTTTGGATGATATGGTATCCGTTCGCATATTGGGTCATTAATGCAGGAACGGCTTTCACAGGGTTTTATAAAGCCCTATTTAAAAAACAAACTAAATACGCCGTATGGGTAAGCCCCGACAGAGGCATACAATAAATCGCAATATTGAAAGATATATTGTAGTGAAGCAAGATTTACCAGTTGTTGTATTGGTGAGAGATATTGTTTTAACCTGTATTGCATGGCTATTCTTTGTGATTGCATTCTATCATGCCTTTCTATATATAAAAAATAGTTGGATTAACTACTTACCTAATATCACTGATCAACAACCCGTTAGCGTAAACACTTTTATGCACGATATGCGTATATATTTACCTATTATAGTTGTTGTGTTGGCCTATGTAACGCTTCGCTTATTGTATAATGTGGTGCAATGGAGAAATAGCGAAAACAGCATGGTGAGTTTACCTGTAGTATCCGTGGAAGAACAAGCACTTCTTTTTTATGCATCTCCTTATCAAGTAGCTGCGGCTAGGGAAAGTAAAATTTGTACGGTTACTATTGATACAGAAACAGGCCATGTTTCGGAAATAGAAATCAATTAACAGATATTCACTTGCTCCCCCGTTGTAAAATAGTACCTTTGCCGCTGAATTACCCAGTGTTTTTTACGTAACTAATTGATACTGAGTACAAAAAGCAAGAAATGGAAATAAGAAACATCGCTATCATCGCCCACGTAGACCATGGAAAAACTACATTGGTGGATAGAATTCTACATGCAACTAAGGTTTTTCGTGATAACCAGGATACTGGTGAGCTAATCATGGATAGTAATGATTTGGAGAAAGAAAGAGGTATTACCATCTTTAGTAAGAATGCTGCCGTTACCTATAAAGACGTGAAAATTAATGTAATTGATACACCTGGGCACAGCGACTTTGGTGGTGAAGTAGAGCGTGTTTTGAAAATGGCCGATGGTGTTATTTTATTAGTTGATGCTTTTGAAGGGCCAATGCCCCAAACGCGTTTTGTATTGCAGAAAGCATTGCAACTCAACTTGCATCCTATTGTGGTAATTAATAAAGTAGATAAACCAAATTGTCGACCAGATGAAGTGCATGATGCGGTTTTTGAATTATTCTTTAATCTCGATGCTACCGAAGAACAGTTGAACTTCCCCACTTTTTATGGTAGCGGTAAAAATGGCTGGTTCAATGATAGCCTAACACCTACGGAAGATATTTTACCATTAATGGATGGTATTTTGAAATATGTACCTGCTCCAAAAGTGAGTGAGGGTGCTTTACAATTACAAATCACTTCTCTCGATTATTCTTCTTTCTTAGGAAGAATTGCGGTGGGTAAAGTAACCCGTGGTTCTATCAAAGAAAATCAACCCATTGCATTAGTACAAGCCGATGGCTCTATTAAGAAAAGCAGGGTAAAGGAATTATATGTATTTGAAGGAATGGGTAAACGTAAGGTTGAGCAAGTTTTATCCGGTGATTTATGTGCTGTTGTTGGATTGGAAGATTTCAATATCGGCGATACCATCGCAGATGCAGAAAACCCAGAAGCATTGCCCATTATTAGTGTAGATGAACCTACCATGAGCATGACCTTCAGTATCAATAACTCACCTTTCTTTGGTAAGGATGGTAAATTTGTTACCTCTCGTCACTTACGTGATCGCTTAATGAAAGAAACAGAAAAGAACTTAGCATTACGTGTAGAAGATACAGATAGTGCCGATAGTTTCTTGGTATACGGAAGAGGTATTTTGCACTTAGGCGTATTGGTAGAAACCATGCGCAGAGAGGGTTATGAGCTTACTGTAGGTAACCCGCAAGTATTGGTTAAAACTATTGATGGTAAAAAACACGAGCCTTTTGAAAATTTGGTGGTAGATGTGCCTGCTGAGTTTAGTGGTAAAGTAATTGACTTGGTTACCCAGAAGAAAGGGGAAATGCAAGTGATGGAAAGTAAGGGCGAAATGCAACATCTTGAATTCGAAATCCCTTCTCGCGGGTTAATTGGTTTACGTTCTCAAATGCTTACTAATACAGCAGGAGAAGCTGTAATGGCACATCGTTTTATTGAGTATAAACCTTGGAAAGGCCCAATCCCCGGAAGAAATAATGGGGTATTGATTTCTAAGTTCCAAGGAACAACCACGGCGTATTCAATTGATAAATTACAGGATAGAGGTAGCTTCTTTATCGATCCAGGAGAAGAAGTATATGTAGGACAAATAATCGCCGAGCATATTAAACCAGGCGATTTAAATGTGAATGCTGTTGAAGCAAAGAAGCTAACGAATCACCGTGCTAGCGGTAGTGATGATAGTGTTCGTATTACCCCTAAACTTCAATTCACATTGGAAGAGTGTATGGAATATATTCAACAAGATGAATGTATTGAAGTAACACCTAAAAACATTAGAATGCGTAAAACTATCTTAAATGAAGAAGATAGGAAAAAAGCGTCTAGAAGTTTGCAGAGTGAAGCGGTAGGATAGTTTTGTTATATTTGAGAAAAAAGAGGCATGAAAAAAGGCATCTATTTATTGCTGCTTGTGGCAATAGGTTTCTCGGCTTGTAACAAATCAGCTGATGGCGGAACAGCCAATGTTCGGGTAATAAATTTATCGCCCAATAGTAGTGCGTTCGATTTCAATGTAAATAGCTCCTTAGTTGTGGGCAATATTGTGTATGGTTCGGCTACCACCTATAGGGGCATATCCGCAAATACACCAGCATTTACAATTACACAAGGAGGAACTACCCTATTGGCATCTGCCTTGGGTGTATCTGCAAATAACTATTATTCCTTATTCTTGTACGACTCTACTTCTGCACTTAAAGTTAGTTTTTTACAAGAAGATAGACCCTCGCCTGCAGCAGGTAAAGTAAATATCCGGTTCCTGCATTTTTATAAAGGCACTGTTGCTGTTGATATTAAACAAGGAACCACTACCAATATGTTTACCAATAGAAGTATAACTGATCATATAGCCAATGGCTCATTAATCAATTATACTTCATTTGATCCTGGTACATTTAATATAACTGTATATGTAGCAGGAACAAGTGTGCAGCTCTTCCAATTCCCGAATTTTACTGCGGAAGCTGGAAAAAGCTACACATTTGTTTTACGCGGATTTAGTAGCGTAAGTACCGGTGCCCAATCATTACAATTGGTACCGATTACAGATTAACCTTTCTTAATTACCACTTCTTTGTTGGCACTAAGTGGCTCCAGTTGTACATTGTATTTCTCGATTACATTGTTGAATGTATCTTCAATAGAGAAGCTTAATGCACTAAACTCGTCTTTTTCTAATTTGATAGTTTTGTTAAACTCTGCAGTAGTGTATGTTTCGCGGAAAATTACTTCGTTGAACGCATCACGTACTACAAAATCAAATGCTTTACCAGCTGGGTTACTATACTTAACTTGAAAACCCAGCATATTTTTTGCATCAATTCCTTTAAATCTTACATCTGCTTTTGCAGTGTTATTGATATCGAAACGGTGAACTGGTGAAACAGAAGCATTAGCAGATAAAAAAACCAAAGCGGTAAACATTTGACCCAACAACACTCTTTTAACAATCATTCTGAAGTTTTGCTTTTTCATAAAAAGTTTTTTAATGATGAAATAGTCGTTCTCTCATAGCAGCAAACATCATTACTTAGTGTACACTTTACACATTAATACACAAACTTTAAAAAGGTAACCCTACTAAATAAATAGATTATATTAACTAATTGTTAATGAATAAGTTAGGGCGAAATTTAATGGTCCTTTTTGTTTAAAGACTCCCAGAGTAAGTCTTTTAGGGGCATTAATCCTTGGTTGGTAACAGAAGAAATAAACAAATGAGGGATAGTTGAAGGCAATTCCTTACTAATAGCGTCTTTTAATTCCTGATCTAGCATATCGCTTTTACTAATAGCAATTACAAAATCTTTCTGCAACATTTCTGGATTATAGGATGCCAATTCATTTTTTAAAATTTCAAATTCTTTGCGATGATCGTTGCTATCAGCAGGAATTAAAAATAGTAAAACGGCATTGCGCTCAATATGTCTTAAAAAGCGATGACCTAATCCTTTACCTTCTGCAGCCCCTTCTATAATACCGGGCAAATCGGCTACGCAAAAAGATTTTGAATCTCTATATTCAACCATGCCTAATTGAGGAATAAGTGTTGTAAAAGCATAGTTCGCAATTTTAGGTTTTGCAGCAGTAATTACAGAAAGTAGGGTAGATTTACCGGCATTGGGAAAACCTACCAAACCCACATCTGCCAATACTTTCAGCTCAATATTCTTCCAACCTTCTACACCAGGTTCACCGGGTTGTGCGTGCTCAGGAACTTGATTGGTTGGGGTTGCAAAATTACTATTGCCTAATCCGCCGCGGCCACCCCGAAGCCAAATAAATTCTTGTCCGTCTTCTAAAATCTCTGCCTCCTGCTTCCCTGTTTCTTCATCTCTAGCAATGGTTCCGAGTGGTACTTCTATGATAATATCTTTCCCATCTCTTCCTGTACAATTATTTTTACTGCCATTCTCCCCATGCTCTGCCAATACATTTTTAAAATACCGCAAATGGAGTAAGGTCCATAAATTACTATTACCTCGGAGAATGATATGTCCACCTCGCCCACCATCCCCTCCATCGGGGCCACCCATGGCAGTAAGCTTATTACGCATAAAATGTTTAGCACCCGCACCACCATGCCCACTACGTGCAAAAATTCTGATATAATCAATGAAATTATTTCTTTCCGACACTTTTGTTCTTTTTATTATATACCCTATAGCTTACACCATTTGCCTTATATCTACTACCGTCCACGGTCTACGATCTATCGTCTTACCACCACAAAGATACATTATTTGCGGTCGTGCTTATTTTGTATCTCCTGCCATGTGCTGTACAGTGTTTCTTGTGAAGGTCGGTTAGCGGGCACTTCTCTCAATGGCTCCGTTTCTTTCCAATGCGCATGCATTTCTTTTGGTAGCGCTTGATATAAGGCTGTACCAGCCGATTTCCAGGCTATCATTTCATCACTTACCTCTTTTATTTTTTTAGCAGGATTACCAGCAATTAAAGATCTGTGTTCATACTGCTCATCTGCTTTTATAAAACTCATGGCACCTACAATACATTCATCACCCAATACTACATTATCCATGATTACTGTGTTCATCCCAATCAAACAGTTTTTACCAATGGTGGCACCATGAATAATAGCACCATGACCAATATGCGCTGCTTCTTTCAATAACACTGTAACGCCAGGGAACATATGTATGGTACAGTTCTCTTGCACATTGCATCCATCTTCAATAATAATTTCTCCCCAATCACCCCGTATAGCCGCACCCGGACCAACATACACATCCCTACCAATGATTACATTTCCCGTTACAGCCGCTAAAGGATGTATAAATGCGGATTCATGAATAACGGGGATATGGTTTTTGAATGCGTAGATCATTTTGAAGTAAATAAGTAACTAGGTAACTAAGTAAACTTGGTAAAATAAGTTGATTTAGTTACTTAATAAAAATACGTAATTTTATTGCTCTGTTTGTAATCCATAACATTTTTACTGTTATGGAAAGTTCTTTTGGTTTTGAAGAGTTAGAAGTATGGAAAAGAGCGAATGCTTTTAGAAAGAAAGTTTTTCTGGTTGTAAAATTTTTTCCCGTTGAAGAGAAATATCGCTTGATTGATCAAATTGTAGGAGTAGTAGGTCGGTCGAAGCTTTGATAGCAGAAGGTCATGGAAGATTTAGCTACCCTGATCAAATACATTTTTTTATTCAGGCGAGGGGTTCATTAAATGAAACGATTAATCACTTAATAGTTGCCTTTGAATCTAATTATATTACAGATGAAGATTTATCGCTTCTTAAAAATGATGGAAAAGAAATTCAAAAAATAATGAATGGATATATATCGTATCTACGAAATAAAATTAAATAAATATGAGTGATCCAAATGAAGTAGTGAAAAGAATGATGGAAAAAGACTTGTTTTCTCAATGGCTAGGAATAGAATTGATTGATGTACAAGAGGGATATAGTAAAATTAGCATGAAAGTAAGACCGGAAATGATTAATGGATTGGGAATTGTACATGGAGGTATTGCTTTTTCTTTTGCAGATAGTGCATTTGCTTTTGCTTGTAATAATAGAAATAACCTATCTGTTGCCTTAGATACTTCAATCAATTTCTTAAAGCCTGTATATGTTGGTGATACACTAGTAGCAGAAGCTACAGAAATTCATAACGGACGGAGTACTGGTTTATATGAGATCGATATTAAAAATCAAAATGATATTTCGGTGGCAAGATTTAAAGGAACCTGTTTTAGAACTAATAAGTCAGTAACCTAGTTTACTTAGTTACTTAGTTTACTTATACTACTTACTTACCCTTATACACCGGCACTCTCTTCTCCAAAAAAGCACTAACGCCTTCCTTAAAGTCTTCCGTTGCTGCTGCTTTTTTCTGTAAAGTATCTTCTAAAGTCAATTGTGTTTGCATATCATTATTTGCAGAAGCATGAAGTGCTGCCTTAATATAACCCAATGCTTGTGTGGGCATTTGTGCTAATTGCGCACTGAGTTTTTTTGATTGATCTACAAGTGCTTCATCTTCCACTACTTTATAAATCATACCCATTTGTAAAGCTTCTTGCGCCGTTACTTTATCACCCAACATCATCAATGCGGATGCTTTTTGCCATCCAATTAATCGAGGTAATGTAAATGTGCCACCACTATCGGGTATCAATCCAATTTTCGAAAATGCTTGAATAAAAGAAGAAGAGGTTGCCGCAATTACAATATCACAACATAGCGCAATATTTGCTCCAGCGCCAGCTGCTACACCATTTACAACGGCCAATACTGGTTTGGGTAAATCGTATATGCGTTGAATGATTGGATTATAATGTTCACTTAAAATTCTATTCATACCAGGGCCATTAGGATCCACTACTTCAGCTAAATCTTGTCCGGCACAAAATCCTTTGCCAGCGCCTGTAATTGCAAGTGCGCGAACATCACTATTGTTTTTACATTCATCTAATGCAGCTTGCATCGCTAATGCCATTTCTCTATTAAATGAGTTTAATTTATCCGGACGATTAAGTGTTATATACGCTACATTATTTTCAATTTGAAATAGTATCGACGACATGGTATAAAGTTAATGACATTTAAAATAATCAAAAGGTTCCAAACAGTCTTCACATTTAAATAAAGCTTTACAAGCTGTACTTCCAAATTCAGATATTACAGAAGTGTTGGTAGCGTTGCATTGCGGGCAAGCAACAATGAGTTCTTCTAAATACATTTTGTCGAAAGTTTTACGAACAGGCGGCGCAATGCCATAAGCTTTTAGTTTTTCTTTTCCGGCCTCGGTCATCCAGTCTGTTGTCCAGGCAGGTGATAATACTTGCTTCACTTCAATATTTGTAAAACCAGCAGCTGCTAATGCTAATTTTATTTGTATGCTAATTACATCCATGGCTGGGCAACCTGAATAGGTTGGACTAATCCATACCGTAATTATATTATTGGTAATTATTACATCTCTTATTTATCCCTTAGATTTTCTACCATAATTTTACCATTCGCTATTTGGGTAAGCCCTTTGTAAGTATTGCATTTCTGCTAAAATATAACCAAGGTGTTCAGTATGTTGGCCTTCTATGCCTTTTTGTAATAGCTGCGTAGTTGTAGGAATTGGTAGTGTTGCTTCTGTAAAAACCGGTTCAATAATGGCTAACCATTCTTCTTTTGAAACTATATCGTCTGTAAATAATTCGGTTATATACGGCCAAACATAATCTGCTGCTTTAATCATTCTTTCCTTACTCTCAACGGTTCCATCGCCTAAACGCAATACCCAGTCGGTACTCCAGCGAATATGATAGGTAATTTCTTTTAAAGATTTTTCTGCTATGGCCGCTATTTGTTTGTCCGAATCAAGCAATAGTTTTTTGTATAATAAAGACTGGTAGGTGCTAAAAAAGAAAATTCGTAAAATTGTTTGCGCCCAATCACCATTAGGTAATTCTACGATTAAATGATTTTTAAAATCGGTAACATCACGTAAATAAGCAAGTGTATCTTCAGTTGCTTCTTCGCCAATAATACTTGCCGCATGTTGGTATAAATTTCTAGCTAACCCTATATAGTCTAAAGCAATATTAGAGATGGCAATATCTTGTTCTAAAACAGGTCCATGCCCACACCACTCACTATTTCTATGCCCGAGTATAAGGGCATCATCGGCTAATTGTAATATTTTTTCAATCATATTTTTACTTTACACTTATCACTACGCACTATACACTTTTATGGTCTATCGTCTACGGTCTATCGTCTGCCCTACATGTGTTTCAACTCTTCCGGCAATTCATAAAACGTGGGATGCCTATACGCTTTATCATTTGCAGGATCATACAATGAATCAGCCTCATCGGGGTTACTTGCATGAATAAATTTACTCTCCACTACCCAAATACTAACGCCTTCCATTCTTCTGGTGTAAACATCTCTTGCATTTTCTACGGCCATGGCTGCATCTGCCGCATGTAAGCTTCCAACATGTTTATGATCTAGGCCCTGCTTGCTTCGAATGAAAACTTCCCACAAAGGCCACTCTTCTTTTTTGTTATTATCAGTACTAATATCGGCTGCGCCATTTTTAGCTTCACCGTAATCGCCATAGTAGAGCTTGGTTAAAAGATTAATCATTTTAATATTATTAATTATAGATTATTAATTATTAAGAGAAAGATTTAGCTTCTTTTAAATATTTTATATAACCATTTAATTCTTTTAAACAGTCTTTATATTGATTATTTAATTCTTGTAACAATTCATGAGAAATAAAACCTTCATCAAAAGCTGTAATGAGTAATCACGCAACGCGTAATTTCTTCGCCAACTTCTTCTCTGCGTAGGTACTCGCAGCCTCACGCACCCATGCACCTTCTTCCCATGCTTTTTTTCGCGCATCAATTCGCTCTTTATTACAAGGGCCATTACCTTGAATCACTTGCCAAAATTCATCCCAATGAATGGTACCAAAATCATAATGACCTCTTGCTTCA
>JBDKJW010000008.1:0-36099 GCA_039796395.1 Bacteroidota bacterium | reverse complement strand
TCCAAATCCAATTTTATCTGTTTTTGATGGATTCAAAATTCTACTATTCACTTGTTTAGAAGTACCAGGACCAGGCTTATAGTAATTTGCAACAACGTTATAACTTCCACCTTCGCCTCCATACACATTATTATGCCCCCAGTTATAAATTACATTATTTCTAAAATCAACTAACTCAATACTTGCCCCTAATCGAGCACCATTAAACCGGGGCGTTCTACTTATACAATGAGCAAATAAATTATGATGAGCTGATAAATGCGTGCCTCCCCAAATACCACCATAACCATGGTGCTCATAATCTTTATCTCCAGTTTCAAAATGATAAGAATAGTTGAGTGGCTCTGCAATTAAATTCCACTGAATTGTAGTACTATCACCATTATAAATAGAGAACACCTCATCTGTACTCCAGCTCATACTACAATGATCTACAATTATATTTTTCCGTTTTGTTCCACCAAATGCATCATCTCCTCCATTACCATCCACCATGCCACCGCGTTGATACTTATCCCCCATCCTAAATCGCAAATACCTAACAATAATATTATTACCGCCAAGGGTTACTGGCCGATCTGCTAAACAAATGCCTTCTCCAGGGGCTGTTTGCCCTGCAATAGTTACATCACCAGCAATACTCAAATTCGTTTCTAAGTGTATGGTGCCTGATACTGCAAATACAATTATCCTTTTCCCTTTTTTGGTTACTGCTTCTCTAAAACTACCTGCGCCAGCATCATTCAAATTAGTTACCGTAATAACTGCTCCGCCTCTGCCTCCAGTTGTAAATTTTCCAAATCCTTCAGCACCGGGAAAAGCAATTTGTGCCTGAAGGAGAATAGGCATAAAAAAAAGATATAGGGGCGTAATGCTTACGCCCCTATACAAAAAATGAAAAATCGCCTTACCAAACATATATTAATATCCAGGATTTTGTTTCAAGTTAAAATTAGCATCCAAAGCTGGTTGAGGAAAAGGTAGCAATTCAGATTTTCCAGTAGTAAACCCGGTAGCAAATCTCGCCAAAGCAACTGTATTTATAGTTGTTCCCGTCCAAACAACGCGGGTTGTACCTGATGGAGTGGATGAAGGTTCAGGTATATAGAATGAATTTCTCCACAATGAAACATCATCCGCACTTGAATTATTATTATAAAACATCGCTTGTGGTAGTGTATTATAAGGAGCTACTCTATTTGCCATATTTAACAAAGCTGTTTTTGTACTGGCTATTCTACTAGCTAACAAATTCCAACGAATTAAATCATATTTACGAATACCTTCCCCGCCCAATTCAAAAGATCGCTCATCAACAAGCGCATTAAAAAAAGCAGATTTAGATAAGCCTGTAGCTAAATCAACAGTTGCATCTGCTGTTCCCAAAGGCTTACCAAAGCCTCTTCTACGGACTTGGTTTATTGCATTATATGCCAATGCAGTTGGTCCGTTAATTTCGTTTTCCGCTTCGGCAAACATGAGTAGTACATCTGAATAACGAATCAGCTGCCATTTCAAACTAAAATATTGTACCGCATCAGTTGGAGAAACAATTGGACCAGATATCCAATCTCTTCTATATTTCCCATCACAAATGGCTGAAATAGCTTGTCCAATTTTAGTAACACCATCTGTTGCTACATTATAAGGTGCGCAGGTAACATCTCTTCTTAAATCATTTTGATTAAACGCATAGAAGTATGTTGGTAATACATTAATACTTTTATTTCCAAAATTATTTACAGTTGGTCCATTATAGTAGGCCAGTTTCGTATCTGCAACACCTAGCCTACCAATAGCACTAGCTTGAAACATCAATTCGCCGTTTGGATCAGTAACTGCTCTTGCATTAACTTGATCTTTCCATAACGCACGGAAGCTTGGATTCAACGTATGTTGGCCAGATGCCATAATATCTGCACACTCTTCTTTTGCAATTTGGTAATAAGTTAAATAGTCGGCATTACGTTGCATGGTTCCTGATCTGCGCAAAGAAAACCCACCACGAAATAAGGCAATTCTTGCTCTTAAAGCTTTTACTGCACCCTTTGTTATTCTTTCATCCACCTGATCGCCAATACTAGTAACCTCATTTCTCCAAGGCACTAGGGAGGCCGCTGTTTTCAAATCATCCAAAATTTTCATGTACAATGTATCGCGATCTGTTTGGCGTGGAAAAGGATCCGAATTGGCTAAAGAAGATGCCGCGCCAAAATGAGCCGGTAAATCGCCCCAATTACGTATAGCTTCAAAATAAAATTGCGCTCTTAATGTTAATGCCTCGCCTAATAATCTTTGCAATTGCTTTTTTTGCTGATCAGTTCCACTTGTATACATTTCCATAGCAGGAATATTATCAACGCAAATATTAGCAAATTCAATACCCTGAAATAACTGATTAAAAGGATTATTCAACTGTGCATTACCAGATGTGGCAAGATATCGTGCTATATCTCGCCTATCATTATCTGAATTACCTGTAGGCCCTTGCATTTCATCGTTATCTACGGGATAATACAAACTCAAACGTATGCCATAAGCTGCATCACCTACTAATCTGCTATAAGCAGCTGCTAAGGCCTTCGTAGTACTTGTTACATCACTAAATACCAAGTCGGTACCTACTTCTGTAATTGGTTGCTGATCTAGGTATTTTTTACAACCTGTGAATAAAACCAGTGATACAAGCAGTGTATACACTATTTTAAACCTGTTTTTAGTAAACATATCTTTGATTTTATAAGTAGTTATTAAAATGTTGCGTTAATTCCGAAAATAAAAGTTCTGCTCTTTGGATAAGCCGAGTAATCAAGACCTGGTGTAAGCGGACTGCTAGATACGCTTACCTCAGGATCGTAACCAGAATATTTCGTAAATACAGCTAAATTATTTCCAGTAAAGTAGAAACGCAATTTACTGATATGCATTCTTCTCAATTTTTCAGGTGTAACTGTATAACCAACAGTTAAATTGTTGATCCGTAAGAAAGAACCATCTTCTATTGCCCATGAATGAGGGAAGAACGCACCTGCACTTTTAAGTGGAGCCCAAATAGTTGCATTAGCATTCAAAGCCTGCAATTGATCTGGTGCAATACCAACCACTTGATTTGATGAATTAACCCACTGCGCTGTTTGTCCAGTTGAAGTTACCGTTTTCCATCTTCCAGCCATAATATCCAACATATTTGAATTACCCGTATACCCATTCGTAAATTCAATTTTATTGGCATTATATACATCATTGCCATAAGAGAAGTTTACAAATAAACTCATATCCCAGTTCTTATACGTTAACTGTTGGTTTAAACCACCGGTAAATTTTGCATTGGCATTGCCAATAATTTGACGATCATTATTCAAATCAATTACGCCATCTCCATTTAAATCTTTGAACTTAATTGATCCTGGCTGAACCGGACCAATAACACCAGCATTAGATACTGTTCCCGGTTTCAATGTATATACAGAAGTTGTTGTATTGTAATTGAAATCGTTTACGGTATAAAAACCATCCGTTACTAAGCCCCAGATGGATCCTACTGGCTGACCAATTTTTACAATATAGTCTGTAGGTTGTCCCGATACACCCCAACTGGCTGCAGGGAAGAAACTTGATTGATTTATACCAAGTTGTTCTATTTCATTTCTATTAAACGACATATTGAAATTTGCATTCCAGTTCAAACCATTGGGTTTACGTAAAATAGCGTAGTTAATTTGAAACTCAACACCCTGATTAGATGTTCTACCAACATTCTGTAACTGGGTAGAGTAACCAAAAGTAGAAGCAATGGGCACATTCAACAATAAATCTCTAGAGGTGTTTTTATAGATATCTAACGTAAGATCTAATCGATCAAACAATCGAATATCAACCCCAAAGTTCCTATTAACTGTTGATTCCCAACGAAGATTTTGATTTACTAAACCCGCAGATGAAAATGCATTTAAAGCCGTGTTATTCAAACCATAATATAGCGTTCCATCATTTCGAAATGTAGTAAGATAGAGATAGTCGTTGATCCGGTTATTACCCACTGTTCCATAACTAACCCTAAACTTAAGATCATTTATAGCGGTAACATCTTTTAGGAAGTTTTCACTTTTTGCTCTCCACGCAAACGAACCTGCTGGGAAATATCCCCATTGTTTACCGGGTGCAAATTTAGATGCCCCATCAGCTCTCACATTTACAGAGAAAAGATATCTATCCATCAACGAATAGTTTACACGTGAGAAAAACGACAAACTGGTATAGCGCGATTTACTCAACTTTGGGAAGCCTGCAAATGGAGTACCTAAACTTGGATAGTTGAATCCATCGTCTGGCTTTATACCATTCGGCAAATTTCTGAAAATATTATTGCGGGTTTCTGTTCTAAGATCATAAGTTTCTTGTCCGATTAGTACATCAATATCATGAATCTTATTCAAATTCTTTAGCGTGTATGTAAATACATTTGAATTGGTAATTGTTCTTCTATTCACTGTATCTAAACTAACAATTGGTTTCTTACCTCCTTGTAAAATAGAATAAGGCGTAATAGAATCGCTAAACTGACGATCATAATAACTATTATCATCATAACCAAAGGTAGAGCGAAAGCTCAGATTTTTTGTAATTTGATAATTTGCACTTAAGGTTATATTATATACAATCGTAGTTTTCTTTCTATATTCTGCATTTGCTAGTCCAATCGGATTTACTAGGTTTAAACCGTTACCAACATTAGGATCTGCCAAAGGATCATTATCATCAATATCTTGTGTTGATGATAAGAACGGACGATACTTAACTGCATTTCTCAACCTGTTATAAGAAGATCCCTTTGTATCGGAAACACCTGCACCATAAACGTTCTGACTAGTATATCGAGAACTAATACCAAACTTCAATTTCTTACTCGCTATATAATCGCCCTTAAAAATTAATAGGTGACGACGAAAACTAGAGTTGATTACAACGGCTTTATCATTGTTATAAGTATATCCAAGATTATAAATAAATTTATCTGTTCCACCCGATCCATTGAAATTATGGGTTTGCATGAATCCTGTTCTTCCAAAAACCTGATCCTGCCAATTTACAGATGATACGTTTTTGTAATTATTAAGGGTATCCCAAGTTGTACCAAAATTTTTTGTAAAGTTGGCACTATCTGTAGCGCTTCCTCTAGAGCGTTCAGACTGATAAATAACATAATCGTAGGGGCTAAGAACATCGAGTGTTTTAGCCAAATTTTTTACCCCCATGAATCCATTATAACTCAATTTAAAATCGCCTTTCTTACCGCTCTTGGTAGTTATTACAATAACACCGTTAGCCCCTCTAGCACCATAGATTGCAGTAGCAGCAGCATCCTTTAGTACATCAATTGTTTGAATGTCTTGTGGAGATATTGCAGATAGTCCATTTTCTACTTGTACACCGTCAACTATAAATAAAGGAGAGTTATCACCTGTGATCGACATACCACCTCTTACGCGAATACGAATATTTGCGTCTGGCGAACCTTCAGCTGTAGTTGCAGTAACACCTGCTAAACGACCGTTTAATACTTCTGCCGCAGAGTTGATTGGAATATCTTTAATATCTCTTGCACTTACAGAAGATACGGAGGCCAATACATCTTTTCTTTTTACAGTTTGGTAACCGATCACTACAACATCATCCAAACTTGCATTGGATCTTTTAAGTTTAAGCTCAACTAGTTCACCTATTGTTGCGGCTACCGTTTCAGTAGTAAACCCAACAAAGCTTACTATAAGGCTTTGCTTGCCATCTGCAGAAGCAACAAGCGAAAAATTACCCGCGGCATCTGTTTGGGTAGCCTGCTTAGTTCCTTTCAGGGTTATAGTAACTCCCTGTAATGGGGCACCTGCTTCATCGGTAATTTTCCCTTTGATTTGTTTTTGTTGTGCGAAAGCTATACTAACTGATAGGCATAGCATCGCAAAGAATAGAATTTTTCTCATAATAGCATTATTTATGCAAAAGCAATTCCACTGGTTTTGGAACTACAATGCTATTCATAATAGGCATGGAAATGAAGGCTAAAACACACTTTATTTACGCAAACGATGCCGGCATCGTGTTTGGGAAAACGGGCATTTCCTTACCTATTTGGAACTTTTTGAGCTAAATAATGCTTTATGGGTGCTTTTCTAAGTTTTCAACAGCTTAATCGTTGTGAAATCAGTAACAAAAAAGTATGCTTATGCACTGTACATCAAATAAATCCATTTTCTATTCAGTTACTATACTAGTGCCATCTGCAATATCACACACATATACGGTTAAAGCTTTCCCCATTTTTGATTTGTACGCTCTTTCAAAATCATCGATAGTATCACTGATATTCTTCTTTCTTATCAAATTAATGGTACATCCACCAAATCCGCCACCCATCATACGAGCTCCAACAATATTTGCGTTTTGTTTTGCCTTTTCTATTAAGAAGTCTAATTCTTCGCAGCTTACTTCAAAGTCTTTACAAAGGCCATCATGCGTTTCATACATAATTCTACCTAGAACATCAACTTTTCCATCTTGCAAAGCAGCAACAGCTTCTAAAAGTCGTTGATTTTCTTCTACCACATATTTGCAGCGTTTATATACTAAGTTACTTTTGGGCAATACATATTCATTCAACATTGATAAATCAATATCGCGTAAGTGAGTAACGGATGCAAAAGATTTATTCACCCATGTTACGCCTTGTTCGCATTGCTCTCTTCTAGTATTATAACCAGATGCTAATAACGAATGTGTCACATTCGAATTCATAAGTACAATTTGTACATCGCTGAGCTGTAGGGGTATATATGCATAACTTAATGATCTACAATCGAGTTTAATGGCATGATCAGCTTTACCAAACATACTACAGAACATATCCATAATGCCGCATTTTACTTTAGCAAAATGATGTTCCGCTTTTTGTGCTAATTGCACCATCTCTATCTTAGTAAGATTGAGATGAAATACTTCATTCAATGCAAAAATAGTAGCACACTCAACGGCTGCGGAAGAAGACAAACCTGCGCCAATTGGTAGGTTGCTAGTCAAGAAAATATTAAACCCACCAACCTTGTAATCGCCCTTCTGTAATTGATCTACGATACCTAATATGTAATCAGTCCAGGTATGTCTACTTTCCCCAATGGCATTTACATTCACTACAAAATGCGATTGAAAGGCTTCTGCATATAAATGAATTTTTTCATCATTCCTTTTGCTCACTGCAACATAAACATATTTATCTATCGCTGCTGGCAAAACAAAACCGTCATTATAATCTGTATGCTCGCCAATTATATTGATTCTGCCAGGAGACTTTACCACCAACCCAGGATCATGAAAAAAAATAGTACAAAATTTTTTGCTGATTACAGTAGCATCTACATACGTTATATTCGGTGTTATAATTTCATTTATCATCATACCTCTTAGCAAGATCGAGCATACATAATTATAAATAGAACTAATATAGTTATAATTAAAGCAAAAACAATTCTATTCAATTTCAATAGCTAATCGTAGATGAGATAGGGTTTTAAAAAAGGGAAGAAATAGTTTTACTATACAGCAAAAAAAGAAGCTACCCATTCATTTTCCTTGAGCTCCGAAAGGTTTTCGGTACTGAGTGGTTTACTTAGAAACTGTGTAACAACGGGATATTTTTTGGCACGTGCGAAATCCTCCGGATCAATCGTAGATGATAAAATAACAACTTTAGTATGTGGCAATTTGTGAGCATACTCAACCATATAAGCATCTAAAAATTCCCACCCATTTAAAACAGGCATATTGATATCTAGCAAAATAAGCTGAGGCGCATCTTCTGCAAAATTTGCAGAAGCATCCATGATTAGTTTTAAATAATCTAAAGCATCACTTCCATCAACAGCTGTATCAATCACATCACTAAATCCAGTTCTTCGGAGGAGTAATTTGGATATGGTGAGTGATATACTATCATCATCTACACAAAGAATTTTTTTAATCATATAGGTTGTCTATAGCAAAAAGTATTCTTAACAAGTATATCTACGCAAATGTATTGTTTATAATCAGAAAAAAATATAAAGATTTACCCGATCCTCATTAAATTGGGCCGATTATCATAACCATGTTTAAAGGGTTACTTTCGTTTTGCCTTCTCCCATAAAACAGACTGTTCGCCAAAAACATACCTAAACATCCCAGCTATAACTGCATAATTCATTAAACAAAAATAATAAGGAATAAAGAACACCTTGATCTTCAATTGTTTGGCTGCTAATAATCGTCCTAATAATGCTGCTCCATAGAAAAAAAGTTGTGCAATAAATATTAATCCATACAAAGAGCCCCAGCCTGTATCGTTAATAAATAAAAAATTGAGTATAAATACGAGGATCATTAAATAGGGTGTTAATACCCAACGAAGAATACGATGACTGATATACTCAAAAGTTAACACAGGTTGCTTAAAAGGTAACAAAAGGGATTTTAACCGAATGGTTGCTTGCACGCCACCTGCAGCTATTCTAATTTTTCGTTTTAATTCTTCCGAAGTATCTGCAGAGGCTTTTTCCATAGCGAAGGCCTCCGGTTCATAAATAATTCGATAGCCTTTTAAAGCTATATGCATGGATATCATAAAATCGTCAAGTATGGTATCGGGCTCAACAGGTTGGTACAAATTTGTTCGTATGCTAAATAACTCGCCAGCAGCCCCTACTACAGAGTATAATGCGGAATCCCATTTCTTCAATTTCGATTCATACTTCCAATAAAACCCTTCCCCTGCAGTTGCGTCGGCAGCATTATCTATTTGTACACGCTTTTCACCTGCAATAGCCCCAACAGTAGGATCGCTATAATGCCTGCTCATCTTCAGTAAAGCGTTTTCATTAACCATAGTATTGGCATCTGTAAATACTACTATCTCTGAATCTACCACTTGCATAGCCCTATGAACTGCAGCTATTTTACCTGAGCGCCCTTCTTTTTCCATCAATCGAATCTGCGGAAAAGTTTTAATAATTTCAGCTGTATTATCAGTGGATCCATCCGTAACAAAAATATATTGGATCTTATCCGCCGGGTATTGTAAGGATAGTGTATTCTCAATTTTTTCTTTTATACAATATGCTTCATTGTACGCTGCTACAATAAATGTAAGCGTAGGTGTATACCCTACTTCTTTTTCGGGTTGCTTCCCCTTTATTACTTCTTTTTATTCGCATAAAACTATTGTTTAAAACCCAAAAAAGTGCTGTTCTTACTATTTGTGAAATTCCATACAATTGCTCGCCACATTTGTGGAATAAAATTGTAATTTTTTGTTTTTATGTAATCCAACACATTCCTTGGCGTTACAACAAGTATAAAGTATACCCAAAAAAATAGTTTTGCAGGCAATGGCGCATTTCTTCTAGTAAATAACAGCCTATTCCTATTCATAAAATATTCTTTTAATGCACTTTTCTTTCCTACAGAAATCGACTCTTTGTGGTAAATAGTTGCTTTCATATTAACCCAAACGGCAAACCCTTCTTTTTTTATTCTATCGCACCAATCAAGCTCCTCATAATATAAAAAAAAGTGTTCGGCCATAGTACCCGCTTTATCAATAGCTTCCCGCTTCACCATCATAGCGGCACCATGCGCAAAACCAGTTTCCCCAACTAAATCGTCGTATTGTCCATGATCTCGCTCATACTGTCCAATACAACTATTTCTTGCTGTATAATAATTCATAGGCGTGTATCCTGCATATTGTAACATACCCGGATCATCAAAATATAAAAGTTTAGGAGACACTACACCAACAGATGGATTACGCTCCAATGTATCCACAAGCGTATGTATTAAGCCGGACGTAAAAATCGTATCATTATTTACAAAGAATAAATATTCGCCTGTTGCCCTACTTAAACCTAGGTTATTACCACCCGCAAAACCTAGATTTTTTTCCGACCTTATGAATTGAATATTGGGATATTTAGTTACCCATTGGGGAACTGGATTTTCCGTGCTTCCATTATCTACCACAATAATTTCTAAATTATCATATCCACCAAATTCGTTAATGGATCCAATAAGATCATCCGTTAAATAACTATGATTAAAATTTACGGTGATAATTGATACTTTTTTTCCCATTGAATTAACGAATTGGTTATCTAAATTATCTAAATTCGCTTTGAATTAGAAATCAATTATTCGTCGTTTTTAACGTGATGGAAGAAAGAAACACTATTACCCCCCATTTTGAAGCCTTTTTAGAAGCGCTTCAAAAAGAAGAATTAAGCAAGGCAAGCATAATAGAAATTGAACAGCGTTTTCAAAAAGTGGTTCAAACTAAGATGGAAACCACTGGAATTAAAGGCGAACAAACTCAAGTACAACTGAATGTTCATAAGATCCTAGAGAAAAGATCAACTTTTAAAGTAGCAAATATCCCAGATAAGGCACTCAATTTAGCCTCTTTCTTTTTAAATGCAGCAGTAGGCATTTTGTTTATTACGGTAGGTTTTTTTTTAATTGTTAATCCCGCAACGCCAGAAATGGAAATTGTAACCTTATTCTATTTCAGTGAATATGACGGGTTCACTTTATTAGACTTCTTTGCCCTACTTATAATCATCCTTGGAATCTATTTTTTTATTCGGTCATTTGTTCGAAGGGAAAACAGGTAAAGAGCCCTTTCCTAATAATTGCTTATCAATTTCATCTAGGATAATTGGGTCACTTTCTTCATCGAATTTTCTAGCAAAAAAAGCACTTGTTTGTGCCATCAGTTCAAAATCAATAATGCGCAAAATTTTAGGATTTGGGTTTCCTTCCGACCAATCTACATAGCGATAATTTTGATTAACCATATCGTCTCTAAAAATAGAATTGTACAATAAAGTTTGAAACACAAACTCATCTGATCCCCAAGTGAATTTAAAAAATCGTTTTAGTGCGGGTTGATGCTCTAATTCATTAATGCAATATGCCGCGTGCTTGGGTGTGAATGTAAACCATTGCGATCTGCCAACACCAATTAATCCGCCGGGCATTTTCCGCATCGGCATTACCCTATTAATATATTTTTCAAATTGATATTTACCGGGCATTTTAAGATTTACAAAATGATAGCGTGTTACACGAGGCACCGCTTCTTTCCATTGCGCCATCATATCTTCAGATTGCATAAATGCTTTACCGGGATTCTCACTCAAAAATTGAAGAAATGAATCTGTTTTTTTTAGGGGGTAATCTTGTCCGCTTAAAATATTGATATAATCAAACTGAATAGGATAATTTAATATTTGCTTGAATGCTTCAATAGTAGCTTCCACCATCCGATATGAAGCCCAAATAACATCAATTCGCTTACTAATAAAAACTACATGCTTACAATGAGCAAGCGCAGCCTCAAAGCTTTTGATATCTACCTTTTTATCTACATGTACAAAAATAAAAACATCAGGATGTTCAAGTTTTGAAACCAAGCGGCGTAATTGTTCCGGCTTATTATGCACTAATATGAAGTGGGCTAGTTTCATGTATGCTTACGCTTGGTTATATAGGTTCGAATAATTCTTCTTATCTGAATCCTACCCGATAAAATCACTTCTCTAAAGCTAAAATCAATATGCTTTTTTAAATGATAGTACCCAAACAAAATGCCAATAATTAATGGAATTGTTGTAGCTACTGCAACACCATATAAACTATTAAAAACTTTTATACCTATAAAGTCACAAATCACATTCGCAATCAACATAATAGTGACTTTAATAAAATTTATTTTAGGCTGATGGATTATATCTAATCCAACAGCTATAAATCTTTCAACGGGGTAAAAAATGGCAATTACCATAAAATAACGATACAAATTAGCCGCTTCAGTATGGATATATTTACCGCCTCCTAATAAACTTATGGCTACATCGGCCAATAAAATAGCTCCAATAGATACAGGAATAAATGCTAGCATTAAAGTGCCCGAATATTTTGCAAGTATATATGCAACCTCTTTCTTATTATTACTATTTACTGCTTTTGCCATAGAACTCATACCCGTAGCTAAAGTACTTCTAATGGGGATTTCTATCAGTTCCATTAATCGATTGGGCAGGTTATATATAGCAATGGCAGCAGGCCCCATGAATGAGCCAATAATGATCGTGTCTGAAGCCCTTAATAAATTAGCACTAATAGTAGTGCCAACACTAAATTTACCAAAATGATAAATTTCAACAATTGATTCTTTGGTTCGATGTATAATTGTTGAAGCCCGCGACCATCCGGCAAATAAAATTCCAACACTTATAATAGCATTAATTATAACATATGCCATTAATACACTACGTAAAGAAAGATGATTGGTGAAAATCAAAGTTATTATAGCCAATATAAAACTACCTTGGCTCAAAAAACGGAATATCAATATAAGATCGAATCGCTGATCGGCCTGTAAAATCCAGGTAGCAATTGCACTTGGCAAAATGGCCAATAAAGATAAGCCTACCCATTGAATCACTATTACAAAGCCTTCATCCTTGATATAGGGTAAAAAAGGGATAAGCGCAGCATTAATCAAACAAAAAACAAGCGTAATCATCACTGCTAGGTACCAAATTGAGCCCAATACTTTCTTGGCACGATCAATATCGGTACCCGTATAAAATTTGATAAGGGCAACCTGCAAAAAGCCGGTACGAAATGTATCTACTAATACTGAAAATGTTTGGAATAACACCCAATAACCCATGTGTTCACTCGATAAAAAGCGAAACAGTAAAGCAACGGTTACCATCGACATCACAGCCATAATGCCGTTTCCCGCCAAGGATAGAAAATGCTTATTATTAATTTTTTGCCAGATAGCTTTAATCATCTATAGGAAAAATAACAAATTTCTGCTATTATAAAACGATTAGTTGCAATCTATATTTCAAATAATAGTTTATTTTCGAAATTATAAGAAAATATACCCGTATGGAAACGTATCACTTTGAAGATATTAGCTTACTAATTACGGTTTATAACCGGCCAGATTCTCTTGAGCGTCAGCTGCAGGCTTGGATCAAATACCGCGTTAGCTTCGGTGAGATTATTGTTTCAGATGATTGTAGCCCCTCTCCTAGCGCAGAAAAAATTAAAGCACTTGCTGATACATATGGTTTCAAGCTAATTACCACGCCCGTAAACAAAGGGTTAGGTAATAATTTAAATAAAGGGCAAAAAGCCGTATCAAAACCGCTTACACTTTACGTACAGGAAGATTTTGTACCCGACGATGCCATCGGCAATATTCTTATTAATGCGCATGAAATTCTAGAAGAACGCCCGGATTTTGACATGGTTCGCTTTTATGCATATTTTGAATACCCCTATATGAAACCACTTCGTGAAGGATTTTCTGAAATGGATTTTAATCCTTGGTATGCCGGCACTAAGAAATTTTATTTCTACAGTGATCACCCGCATTTAAGAAGAAGTAATTTCTTACAAAAATTCGGCAAATACCAAGAAGGTATAAAGTCTGATGCTACTGAGTATCGTATGATGATTAATTATATTCAGAAAAAAGGTAAAGCGGCTTACTATAATAATCATTGGGGAGCTTTCGAACAAAAGAATTCATCAGATGAACCCAGTACAATTAATACAAGGGTTGAATGGCGGATGAGTAACAATATTTTTATCGCTTTTTTAAGGGGTGTACATCAACATATTAAATTTTATAAAGACTATTGGTTTAGTAATTTCTATGTTCCTGCCGATTAAATTACTTGTTCAATTGCTGTATAAATTGCTTTTACACTATTCTCCCAAGTATGAGATGCAGCGAAATTTTTACGTGCCAATTGTTTCGCTATATTATTTTCAACTAATGCTTTCTCTATCAACTTAATATAGTCGCTTGCTGTTAATCCTAAATAAGTGTGCTCACTAAAAACGGCTTCCATAAAAGGCGTACTAGTAGCTACCACTGGCTTACCCATAGCCAAGTACTCATCTATTTTACGCGGATAATTTCCAACCGTTACTTCGCTAATCACTTGTGGGTTCAAACAAATATCAAAAGCCTCTATATAAGCAGGTAACTCATCTGGGGCTTTAGCTCCTAAAAAATATACATTTTTATACTGATGTAACTTACTAGCTTTAAAAGCCTCATCTTCTGGCCCAACTAATACAATTTGCCAACTTGGTCTTTCCGCTGCAATTGTTTCAAGTAAGCTAATATCTAAGCGCAATCCCAATAATGCCCCAACATAACCTATAATCGGTTTTTGTATAAACGCAATATCATCGGGAATATATGTACCCGTATAATCCATAAAAATGGCTAACTCGCATCCTTGTCCAACATAATAAGAATGAGGATTATACTTTTTACAATAATCTGCCAGATAGGTTGAATTAGTTACACATAAAGAACTTTTAGCAATCAACTCGGGTTCTAATTTTTCCCCATGCTTCTTCCAATAATCAACCGCTAACATAAAATCGCGAGAATAATAAATGCTTACTAATGGTTTTATATAATCAGCTAAATAAAAACAACGAAACATATCATTATCATTAAACAATATAATATTGCTAAACCCTAGTTGATCTATAGCTCTTTGAATAGACCCCGCAAATGTTTTATTGTTGATTTTATTCAGCCATTCAAAAATTCTTTGATTGCCAATCCAGTTGATCGATTCAATCAACCTATCAGGATACAAATTCCAAAAATTTTCTCCTAACTGTATTAACCCTGCTTCTTTTCCTGCAATAACATTAATTCGTTTTTGAATTTTCTTATCTTTTTTACCACGCCATTTTGTTATTCTATCTAATGGTGAGTTTACATATAAGACCCTATTGTGTTTAGCAAATTCTTCAGCAATATTTTTACAATTACTTCCAATCTCAACATCCCAAGGTTGCTGGCCAACAACAATTATATCACGGTTTGTTATCATAAATTTTGGATTGATGTTCCTGCGTTCTGGGCATCATCAATTCTTCGTGTAACTACAATCAAAGCAGCAACTAAATAAAAATAAACATTTGAGGGGAATTGTACAATAGCCTCTTGTGGATAGTTGCCTATATGATAACAGAATATGATTAATACCATCGACAAACAATATGACTTGAGTTCTGGATCCCTAATAGCATAATAATTAACCACACCAGTTTTCAAAATAATAAACATCAGTGTGCATATCAGAAATAAGCCGATCCAACCCATTTCAACAGCAACGCGCACATAACCACTATCAGGAGGAAAATTAGCCAAAAAAGAATTTGGGGCAAACCGAATACCCCATGTACCAGTTGCTCCTAATCCACCTCCCATTGGGTGAGTTAATATATAGGGTTGAATGCGCTTCTGGTTTATTTTACGAACATTAAAAGAGGCATCATCAGACGGCCTGAATGCTGTTTGAAATCGATAAATTGTAGGGTTTGAAGTAGGCATGAAAATAAGTACAACCATACCCAATCCACCAATAAGTGCCGCCATCATCACCTGTTTATTGAACTTTAAAATAGCAAGTAAAGCCAACGCTACTGGGGGTAATACGAAAGCCCCCCTTGTTCCAGAGTGTAACATGGCAAATAAGAATAAACCTGCTAAACCGCCAAGTACAATTTTCTTCCATAATTTGAATGGGCCGGTAATCATACCAATACAAAGCATACTGCTAACTACCATGTTATAAGAAAAAGCTACCGGATCACTAAATATGGAAAACTTTCGCCACTGACCGGCAATAAACAATAAATTGGCAATATTCGGATCGGAGTTCAAATAATTCTCTTCGAACTGAAAAAAACCAATATATTGTTGTTTTAGCCCGTACAACGCGCCAAATGTTGATAATACCAACCAGAGTTTAATAATAAACCGTATAAACTCCTTTGTACGAATATTGTACAAAAAAATATAAAACATCAACATCACAACAGCCACGGAGCGAATGGTATATACCCAAGCTAATCTTGATTCTGCAGATGGATTAATAACTTCCAGAAGATTATAAACAATCCATATTACAATGATAATACTAATTGAGTTATTGAAGAGTTCCCATTCATTCCTTGTTTTTTGTTTGATAAAAAAGCCAATAATGAATAGTAATTCCATCCCATCCATTAATGTTCCTAAAGGAAAATCGATAATCCCCAATCGCATCACCCACATAATAAGGTATGCGGCAATCAAAAAGAAAGTAACACCAAAACGCGGATGAACTACTAATCCATAAATTAATGGAAGCCCAATTAAGGCTGCAAGGATTAACACACCTGGTACTAACCCTAATTTACCTACAACAAGCGCAAAAAAAACAGCGGTTGCTCCTAAAAATAAAAAACCATTTTTACCCGCCAACCTATCCTCCATAAAAAGCTTTCTAAACCATGCCTTTGAGAAAAAACGAGGTCTTTTCTTGTTGGTAGGCATGGGCAAAATGAAAGGTTGTTCCATTATAAAAATAAAAGCTTGATAAAGAAATAAAAAGTGCTCACAAAAGCCAATAAAATAGCAGCAGATTTTGTGAGTTTATCTGTAAGTGCACGTAACCGTTCAGCTTCTTCTTCAGGTGAAAGTTTGGGTATATCGGGCAATACTTTCATATCATAAATTTACAAATTCTACACACTCATTTGGAATAAAAAAATAATCATTCACTTGCTTATTCCCTGCCAATACTAATGCTTCATGCTCAATCACCATCTGGGTATAGCCAAGTTCTTGCATTAGTATTTCTGTTTGTTTTTTCCGTTCGTTTGCCCACAATTCCATAAATACAAATGGTCGTTCTTTAGTAAGCACATCAAATGCTCCCTTTATAACAAATAACTCATGATTCTCCACATCAATTTTGATGGCTGCTATTTCCCGATACCCAGAAGATGCATAATAATCATCGAGTGTACGAATAAACACCAATTCATTATGGGTAATAGTGGTAGGTTCATCAATCGCAGCGCCTACTTCTTTTATATGTGTTAAACCATGCATAAAAACCCCCTGCTCATATGGCGTATGCAGGGTTACCTGTTCGTTTCTTTCGCCAATGCCTTCTTGCATTATTATACAATTTTTTAGTTTGAAAAATTGTATAACCTGCTTACTCGTGTTCGCTAATATACCTAATGGTTCAAATCCAACTATCTGTTTATCAGGCATTTTTTTTCCATAATAAATACTATGCGTTCCCACATTAGCGCCTATATCAATAATATCCCCTTTTTTAACTTGCGAAAGTTTAACAAACAAAGAGAGTTGCTCATCCCTAACAAGTAGTTTCAGCAAAGCTCTGTATACACCAAAACAAAATAAGTAGCGCTTAACACCAAAAATTTTTTGTACCGTGTATTGTACTATTTTTTTAATCTCATCCATTATTTTTTGTGAAAGTGCTTTGTAGCTACTGATCTTTTATTGGCCGTTTTTGCTCTAAATAAAGAAACAATTTGATAAAAAATAAATGTTGGAATACCCCATAGTGAACGATATACAGTTGCCGGCGTATGGCTATTAATCAAAGAAATAATAAACCCAACAATAAATAAGAAAAAACCAATAACCCAATAAATAGCTATTGAAAAATCAATAAACAAGTTGGCAAACATCATGATGGCCGACAGTAATAAAAAAATAAATAAAGGGGGGCGAACCAATACCAATCCAAATAAAAACTGATTCCAGCTAAGCCTACTAATACCTTTTGCGATAAGTCCAAAACCAAATGTGAAATAACGAAACCAGGTATTAATCCATCTGGCTCGCTGATTTACTAATTGATCTGTTTTCGATGTCTTTTCATCAAGTACAATAGCTTTTGGGGCGAAGGCAATTCGTTCCCCTGCCAATACAATCTGTTTTTGCAATACCTTATCAAAACCAGCCCCAATAATATCGAGATGCGCTAAACACTGTTTATATAAGTTAACCGTGAATGCCATACCCGATCCTGAAAGTGTTGCAGAAGAACCAACTCCAAATAATATTTTCCCATCATAATAATGATAATAAATATCCCTTGCTGCATCTAGGGCTGCAACTGTTGTATCAATATTTTTGGCATCACGTAATCCTTGCACGGCCTTATAGCCTTTGTTAAAAAATACATTGAGTTCTTGCAAAAAATTCGGATCTAAGACATTATCACTATCAATAATGGCAAGGCGCTCATGCGCTCTTTTAAATCGATTAATTGCATAAAAATGAGAGCGCGTGTTACTTGCCAGCGTGTTTTCGGGTCTGAGTAAAATTACTTTATCCGACTCAAAATGAAGGTTACTAATATCACATTTATCAGCAACAATGTAAATAAGATAATTGCTATAATTTAAATGGAGTATCGATTTAACAACACTCGGCAACAAATCAGTTTGTTCGTAAGCAGTAACAATGATTGCATAATCAGCTTCCGCGTTTATTGCTATATCTGCTTTCTTTTTTTTGGGAATACATTGATAAATAATAAATAGTAACAAGGGTAGCACCAGGTTATACCCTATTGCTATTTGAAAAAAATACCATAGAAAAGAAAAAAAATAACCCATAGATAAAAATTTATTTTGGTACTTTTTCTAATCGATTGATATACACTTTATTCAAAACCCAACCGGCAAAGGCTGGCCCTAGTCGCTCGAGATATGCCACTTGCTCCTTTCTACTTTGGCGAATTGTTGCTCCGGCTTGGAATACGCCTAGTACTTTATCAGACAATACAATCCATTCTCGAGATTTATTTAACTTGTCTAAAGAGGGCGCTTCAATAATAATCACATCAAACACATCGCGCAAATAAGCAAGCTTAGGTTTTACGATACTTTCTTCACAAAATTCAAAAAGCGAAATATCGGCACCTCTATTCCCTAACACGCTAATTTTATTATTATTCATTATCTCAGCCACCGAAATTCTATTCTTCAAATAATCTTCTAGATAAAAGGGCGTTCCCGTTATTTCGGTAATTGTAGGTTTATCAAAATTACCATCTATCAATACCACTTTTTTGTTCACCATAGAATACGCAAAAGCCAGGCCTAATGCAATTAAACTTTTACCCTCATCATTTACTAAGCTAGTAATAGCCAAATTTTTCTTTCCATCCATTTCTCTCTCCAATTCAAAACGAAGAGAACGAATTAAATTTTTGAAAGCAATAGTTTTTCTATTTACTTGTTGTTGATTTTTCCATACTTCAGATAAATCGAGCATCGATGTATTAATAAACGGCAAGTAAGAAAGAACAGGCAGTTTTGTTTGATTTGCCAGATCCTGTACATTTTGTACGGAAGCATCTAGATAGAAAATAACAAACAGTGTTACAAAACAAAATACGAAGCTTACCATACCCGCCAATCCAACTAAAAGCATTTTTTTGGATGGAATTGGCGGCCCCGGCATGGCCATTTCAATTTGGCGTAAATTAGTACCCACACTCGATTCAAGATTAGATCGGTTATACCGATTTTGCATATCTAAATATTCTCTACCGGCAACATCTACACCCCGTTCATAGTTTTGTATATTAGCTTCATGCGGAACAAGTATATCAAATTTCGCATTTAAATCTCTAATTTCACTTTCTAATACTGGTATGCTACCAGCAGCAATATCGCGAGATAGTTCAGATGTGATTAGTTGTGAAATTAAATTTTGCTTTGTAATTAACGGACTAGTTATTAAGCGATCAGTATTCTCCAAAATTTCGTCGCCAAGTACTTTCCGAAGTGAGTCTTGCCTCATTTTTTGCTTAGCACCAAAATTACTTTTGATTAAATCAACGGTTGCTTGGCGAAGTTGTTCTCTTGTTCCAATGATTTTCTGATTAACATCTACTACAACGCTTTCTAAATACCTTCTATCTTTTGGGTCAAATTTTTCGTTAATGCCTTTTATAGCTGCATTATAAGCAGCAACATCCCGTATGGCAACTTGTAATCTGGTTTCAAAATCAGTAATTTGAGAAAATAGAATCCTAGATTGTTCGTTCAGGTTAAGTACCCTATTTTTAATTTTATAATCTCGCAGCTCTTGCATTTTTTCATTCATTACCTCATACTTCCGCTTCATTAATGTATCTAATACATTAGTAGCTCTACGCTGATTATTTTTAATATAGCTTCCATAATAATCAAAAAATTCACTGATTAGCGTATTCACAACAAACGCTGATAAGAAAGGATTTTCCGATTCAAACTCTAAATCAATAAAATCACTATTGCCAACTCTGTAGGTAATAACTTTCTTTTGCAATGAAGCTTCATCATACCCCATGGATGCTAAAACAATATTCAATCCATTCTGATCTGCATCCCATAACGACAAGGTTTCGCGATTCGCTAACTTATTTTTATATACTTCAATGGCATGAGCGCGAGCACTCGGATTCAATTGCTTTACTAGTTTACTAGCCGGCCTATACGGTTTTTTATCTGTAAGGTCGTGTAAGATTAATCGATACGAAAGTTGATCGAATGTTTTCTTCAACCTTAATATCTCTATGAGGTTACTAAATCCTTGTTGAACTTTTAACTCTTGGGTAAGATCTTCTAAGTTGAGTATTTGTTGAGATTGATCAACTAATCCTGTAGATATTCGAGCATGCGATTTAAATGTATCTGGCAGTTTTCTTACTAAAAAGTAGGTAATAATAACAGCAACCAGTGGCACAACCACGAGTACATATTTTCGCTTATATAGTAATTTTATAAATTTACTAAGCTGCATTACCTAACGTCTTCCAGTTTTTTTCCAATTAATTCTTCTAAACCTGCTTTTGCCTGAAGTATATACGCTTCCACATCAATTAAACGCATTCTAAATTCAGTTGTAGATATTAATGCTCTACTGTAGGTTTCATAATTCTCTTCGCCACGCTCAAATCTGTACTTCATTTGTTTTAAAATAGATTCTTGGTCTAAGGTTGATTGCGACTGTAATTTTAAGATCGTGAGCTGTTGCATGTATCGAAAGTATCTTTCCTTTACATCTTTCTCAATAGTAAGATCAAATTCATCAGCAGTATATTTAGATACGGCCAATTCTTCCCTTGCCTGCTTAACAGCTGGGCCACGTGTTAATAGATTTCCCACACTAACAAATATCCCTATTTGCACACCCGTTAAAGTTGTGTTTGTTAACTGAACAGAAGTATTGGGGCTATAAAAAGCAGAAACAGCGATGAAATCATACCAACTCATTTTAGCACGCTTCACATTCAGGTCTGCAATGGTGTTTCTGGCTCTTAACGCTTTCACACGTGGATAATTCTGCTTGGCTAATAATACTAATTTCTCTAAAAAAGGATAAGATAGTTCAGGTATCATCGATTCCTGGGTTGAGCCGCTCACACAAATTATTAGGCATAACCATAGAATACCTATTTTTTGATAGCCTAGAAAACGTGAGGAAGTTTTTCTCAATAAGCTAGCCAACAGATATTTTGAAGTGTCTGAAATTTTGATATTTTTTTCCAAAGAAAAAGAATAATTTTATCTAAATCATTGATTCTTACATACCTTAAAGATAATAAATTTATACATCCCTTTTGTAGCTTATCGTTGTATTTTAATCAGAAACAATCCCCAAATGTCAATAAAACAAAAAATTAAAGAAAGCCCTACTTTGAAGAAATGGGCGCATTGGATGTTGGTACCTGCAGGTGAAGCAAGGCCTCGACTTTGGGTTAAATGGTTTATCAACCCATTTATACACAAAAAGGGCGCTGGTTCAGCCATTCGGTGGCGAACAAGAATGGATGTATTACCCTTTAATGCTTTCACACTTGGGAGCCATTCTACTATTGAAGATTTTTGTACGATCAATAATGGTGTAGGTGATGTTCATATTGGCGCAAATACACTTATTGGTATGGGAAATGTACTGATCGGACCTATCTCTGTTGGTAATAATGTAATTTTTGCCCAAAACATTGTGGCAAGCGCTCTAAATCATGAATACAGAGATCCCAATAAACCCATTCATGCCCAAAAAATACTTACAGCACCGATACGGGTTGAGGATGAGTGTTGGATTGCTGCAAATGTTGTGATTACGGCGGGAGTTACAATTGGCAAACACAGTGTAATAGCGGCTGGGGCTGTGGTTACAAAAGATATTCCACCTTATGCTGTTGCCGTAGGAAACCCAGCAAGGGTAATAAAATTGTATAATTTTGAAACTGAAAAATGGGAAAAAATAGACTAAACACTTTCCGTTTGAAGTAGTGCTGGAATTGTTCTTAAAATAAGTTTAATATCATTCAAAAAACTGTGATTCTCTGCGTATTTATTATCTAACATTAAACGCTCTTCTTCCGACATTTCTCCCTTACCCCTTTTTTCTACTTGCCATAATCCTGTGATGCCAGCTGGCGCCATAAAGCGCATGGCATACTTATCTGTAGTGAGTTTTTCCGCTTCGTAAAGGGGTAACGGCCTATTCCCAACAATACTCATATCACCAATGATTACATTCCAGAGTTGAGGCAATTCATCTATACTTGTATTTCTAATGAACTTCCCTACTTTGGTAATCCGAGGATCGTCTTTTAATTTGAAAAAAGCTGATCCAGCTTTCGCTTTTTTGGAAGTAGAATATTGTTTCTCACACCACCTAATTTTATCTGAATAAACTGGGAACTGGCAGTGCGTGCCTGCGATCTTACATTCATCACACATAAATTGTGCCTCTTCTTCAATCTGCGTTTCAGCATCAGAAGCAGGCGCATATTGATTTAAATGTTTTAATTCCTTGATACGCTGATCTGCATTCACAAACATAGAACGAAATTTATAAAATTTAAACGTTCTATATCCCGACCCCACTCGTAACGCATAATAAAATATAGGGCCCCTCGATTCTAACTTTAATAAAATACAAATAAGCAATAATAAAGGGGAAATAAGTATTAAAACAGTTCCAGCAAATACAATATCAAACACACGTTTTATAAATGGTGTTTTGTATTTGTGAAATTCAATTACATTATTTGTATTCTTTAATGCATCCCACTTTTCTATCAACAAAGGCACACGCAATTCAATACTAGCTTGTTTTATAGGGAGTTTGAATACATCCGCAATCCCCGATTTCAAAGAGAGTTTAACGGTACTCTCACTTAATTGCTGACTAACTAAAAAGAAAGGAATATCAAGCCCCCTTTTGCGAAGTGTTTCTAAAAAAGCAATGCCGCCTTGTGCGAGTACTTCATTTTGAGAAATTACGGCAACAAGATTTAATTTATGCTTATCAATACCATTAAAAAAATCCAAGGGATTGGTAAAAGAAAATAATTTTCTGCCACCCAAATTTGCTTTGGCGATTGTATTAAATACATGCTCATCACAGTTCACTAATGCAATTACCTGCTCATCCACCGAAAGGCTTGTATTCATACGCTACTCTTTATTTTCTAATTCTCCTGAGTACTACTCTTAATCGTGCTTCTAATTCTTTGGGGTTGAATGGTTTCACAAGATAATCATCGGCCCCTGCTTCCAAGCACTTAATAATCATTTCTGAACTCTCTTCTCCAGATAAAATAACAATTGGAATTGTATTAAAAAAATCGCTTGCCTTTAATTGTTTTGTTAGATCTAATCCACCCATAACAGGGGTATTTAAATCAGAAATAATAAGATCAGGCACGTTTCCCTGCTGTAAAAATGCCAATGCATCTACCCCATCTTTAAAAATCTCTACTTCATACTGGTTGCCCAAATATTTTTTGAGAATCAACTGCATGGTCATTTCATCTTCTACAACTACAATCTTTAAGGTATCAGAATTGGTAAAACCCATGATTAATAAAATTGGTTTTAAAGCATAAATATAATGATTGAAAGCATATCATTTTACTTGATAACCATTAAATTATCGTTTAATTCTTGTAGCGTACTTACTACAAGTTTTTACGCTATCTTAGTCATAGCTTTACGTTCAAAATCACCTTAACCCATATGAGACCTATTCGTATCCCGCTATATATCCAATCGCTTTACGAAAATGAGCCCAAAACACTCGCAGCAACCGCTCTCATATCGGATGCCTATAAAGCATTGCGAAAAGATGGGCCAGCAGCAGTTTCTATTGTTATGCCTGCTTATAATGAAGAAGAAAATATATTACAAACCCTTCTCTCCCTGAGCAATAATATCACTACATGGGCGGTAGAGATAGTTGTAGTTAACAATAATTCAAAAGATCAAACGGAATCATTGGTAAAAGCAACGGGTATCCCTTGCATTACCGAAACAAAGCAAGGCATTACAATTGCGCGAAATGCAGGATTGGCTGTTGCCACAGGCAAGTATATACTTAATGCAGATGCGGATACCATTTACCCTAAAGACTGGATTGAACAAATGATTAAACCCCTGGCCGAAAGGGAAAATATTGCGGCAGTATATGGAAGATTCTCGTTCATCCCCATTGCAAATACACCCAGATTCACCTACTTTGTTTATGAATATTTCGCTGATTTATCGCGGTGGATCAACAAAACATGTAGAGATGAAGCCATGAATGCTTATGGTTTCAACTCTGGGTTTAGAAGAGAACAAGGGTTAGCTGTTGACGGTTTTAATCATCCTCCCGGAACGAATGAAGATGGTTGGTTAGCATTAAAACTTCGTGAGAATGGATATGGTAAATTATATTATGTAACGGCTATTAGTGCGCTTGTATGGACAACCGATCGCCGTATTCAAATTGATGGGGGGCTCTGGAAGGGCACGGTGAAAAGATTGAAAAGAATAGTAGGTCTATAAAACTGTATCTTACGGTACAAGATTAATCATGAAAGCTTTACGTTGTACCACTTTTGGCAACCCCGATCAACTTAGGGTTGAAGATATTAGTTTACCCACTCTACAAACCCATGAAGTAAGGATAGCCATATATGCTTGTGGTGTAAATTTCCCCGATGCCCTAATCATTCAAAACAAATACCAGTTTAAACCTCCAATCCCCTTTTCACCCGGGGGCGAAGTTGCAGGCATTATTGTAGAAGTAGGTTCTCAAGTAACCCATCTTGCTATCGGAAACAGGGTACTAGCATTAAGTATTTGGGGAGGATTTGCAGAAGAAATTGTGGTAGATGCCGCTCGGGTATTTCCCATTCCCAATGGAGTTAATTTCCTTACAGCCGCCTCAACCCTCTATACATTTGGTACTTCATACTATGCTTTAAAAAATAAAGCGCTTTTACAAAGTGGTGAAACTATATTAATTCTTGGCGCAGGAGGAGGCGTGGGAACAGCAGCTATTCAATTAGCCAAACAAATGGGCGCTACAGTTATCGCAGCTGCGGCAGCAAATAAATTAAATCTTTGTAAAAGTCTTGGTGCAGATTATTGTATCGATTATCAAGAAGAAGATTTAAAAGCTACCATTAAATCTATTACACAAAATAAAGGGGTTGATGTTGTTTATGATGCGGTTGGTGGAAAATTAGCCGAGCCTGCATTTAGAAGCATCGCCTGGAATGGAAGGTATCTTGTTGTGGGTTTTGCAACAGGTGAAATTCCTCAACTACCTTTTAATCTACCCTTACTAAAAGGCGCATCAGTAATTGGTGTTTTTTGGGGAAGTTTCGCAGAACGTGAGCCAATGAACAGTTTGAAGAACATGATGGATATTGTTAAGTGGCTACAGGAAAATAAAATACATCAACCCATTCATAAAATATATTCACTTAACGAAGCAGCTTTGGCTATTCAAGACTTAATGGATAGAAAAGTACTCGGCAAAGCAGTTGTACAAATAAAAGAAGAAGCAGCAACTTCAACCAGTACAATTACAAGTACTGATACCAAGCCACACTTTGCTACCGAGCGTAGTACACAAACAATGCTAATAAAAGGAAAAGAAGACATTAAAAATCATATTGGCAAACCAATTGGTCCATCTGCATGGCTAACAATTACACAAGAAATGATTACTGCTTTTGCCAATACCACACTCGATTTTCAATGGGTTCATACAGATATTGAAAAAGCAAAAATGTTATTGCCGGAAGGGAAAACAATTGCGCACGGCTTTTTAACCTTATCACTTGTGTCTCAGTTTTTTTATCAATTAATTCATCTTGAAAATGTATCCGCCTTTTTTAATTATGGATTGAATAAAGTTCGTTTTATCTCTTCTACCCAAGTAAATAGCAAGATAAGATTGAGCGCAAGATTAACTGCCATGGAAGAACAACCAAACGGATCAATTAAACTTTTTTTACACTGCACTATAGAAAAAGAAGGTGCCGAAAAACCTGTACTCGTAGCAGAAATTATTTCTCTCATCACATAACTACTAACTAATCACTACTATGCCCACTTATACTAATATGGATTTTCTGCGCTTCTTACTCTTTGAAGTGCATCCGGTAAAACCATTATTCAATTATCCTCGCTATGCACATTTAGATGAAGAACAAACTTGGATGTTAATTGAATCAGCAAAGCTATTTGCCGATCAAGAAATGGCTCCTTATTATAAGGAAATGGATGAACATCCTGTGAACTATGATGGCAAGGGAAATGTACTTACGCATCCATGCTTAAAAAAAATCATACCTGCTGCAGCAGAACAAGGATGGATTGGTGCAACAGCTAATTTCGAGGATGGTGGCATGCAATTACCCGAAATGATTAATGGTACAGCACATCATATTTTTCAAGCAGCTAATAATAGCATAGAAGGTTATTTAAGCTTGTCGGCTGGTGCTGCAGGTTTAATTACCAGCTTTGGTTCTCAAGCCCAAATCAAACAATTTGTTCCTAGTATTTTTGCGGGGAAATGGCAGGGAACAATGGCCCTAACAGAGCCGCAAGCAGGTAGCTCATTAAGTGATATTGCTACTACCGCAAAACATATCGAAAAAGAACAATACAAAATAAACGGACAAAAAATATTCATCTCAGGCGGGCAACATGAGGCCTGCTCAAATTTTATTCATCTCACGCTCGCACGCATAGAGGGAGCACCTCCAGGAACAAAAGGAATTTCTCTTTTTATCATCCCAAAATTTCGTTTTGCAGATACAGGAGCACTTATATATAACGATGTTTATTGTGCTGGCGATTTTCAAAAAATGGGGCAAAAAGGATATGCTACCACACACTTATCATTTGGCGATAATGACGACTGTATTGGTTACTTAGTTGGCGAACCCCACAAAGGATTGAGTTATATGTTTCAAATGATGAATGGGGCAAGAATAAGTGTTGGACTTTCAGCTGCTTCTGTTGCAATGGCTGCTTACCAAGCTTCATTACAATATTGTAAAGAAAGACCCCAAGGCCGTTTATTAGCAGAGAAAAATCCGCTACAACCACCAACACTTATCATTAATCATCCCGATGTACAAAGAATGTTGCTCACCCAAAAAGCCATTGCCGAAGGCGCATTATCACTTGGCATGGAATGCAATAAATTATACGACCTGGTACATGTAGGAGAAGGAGAAGAAAAACATAATAATTGGTTGCTGCTAGAAATACTAACACCGATTGTCAAAACTTATTCCGCAGAACAAGGAACTAGGTCGGCTGCCCTTGCTATTCAAACCTTGGGGGGGTATGGTTTTACTACCGATTTCCCCGTGCAACAACATTATAGAGATCTCAAAATTATGTCGCTATACGAAGGCACTACAGGTATTCAATCCCTTGATTTATTAGGCAGAAAAATTACGATGGAAAATGGCATGGCTTTACAAATATTAGCAAATGCTATTGAGCAAACAATAACAACTGCTAGTACAATAAGCGTAACTGCAGATTATGCTAGGCAGCTAACCGAAAGTTTAGCTACGGTTAAAAAAGTATTGAACACTTTATTACCCCTTGCGGCAGAAGGAAAATTAGATTTATACTTGGCCGATGCAACCGTTTTCTTAGAAATGCTTAGCTATACCGTTATTGGATGGCAGTGGTTAAAAATGGGACTTATTGCTGCACGCCAACTTGAATCTACTGATGGTATAAATAAGCCCTTATATGAGGGGAAATTACACACCATGAAATTCTATTTTATATATGAAATGCCACATATTGCTGCATGTGCCGAAACTTTGTTAACAACAAGTGGATTAAGCTTCATAAAAGACTATGAACTTTTTACCTAACAGGCAGCTTAGCCATTGTTTTAGTTATCTTTACCGCTTATAATAAATAGATTAAGATGTTGAAAGTAGGGGTTTTTGGAGTTGGGCATTTAGGAAAATTTCATCTCAATAATTGGAGAGAAATTGAAGGTGTGAAGCTCGTTGGTTTCTTCGATCCAAACAATGATAATGCAAATGCGGTTACTGATCAATATGGTTTGAAAAGATTCATGGACGAAGATAAATTGATAGATGCTTGCGATGCCATTGATGTAATTACCCCAACAAACCATCACTTCGATATTTGCATGAAAGCTATTCGCAAAGGCAAACATGTATTTGTAGAAAAACCAATCACACACACCATCAAAGAAGGTAGAGATTTGGTAGATATGGTGCGCGAAGCAAATGTGAAGCTTCAAGTAGGACATGTAGAAAGATTCAACCCTGCTTTCCTGGCCATGAAGGATGTACCATTAAACCCAATGTTTATTGAAGTGCATAGATTGGCGCAGTTTAATCCTCGGGGCACAGAAGTAAGTGTTATCCTTGATTTAATGATTCACGATATTGATATTATTTTAAGTTTGGTAAAAAGTGATGTAAAGAGCATTGCAGCAAGTGGCGTAAATGTAATGACGGAAACACCAGATATTGCTAACGTTCGAATCGAATTTAATAATGGCTGTGTAGCCAATCTTACCAGCAGCCGTATTAGCATGAAGAAAATGCGGAAAATGCGGCTATTCCAGAAAGATGCATATATAGGAATAGATTTCCTAGAAAAGAAAACAGAAATTATTAAGCTTAAACAAGACGATGACAAAAATGTTTTCTCTTTTGATATTGATACGCAAAATGGTAAAAAAACAATTGCCATTGCAACCCCTTCCATCGAACCATTGAATGCCATAAAATTAGAGTTACAAGCATTTGTAGATGCCATTAATCATAATACACCAACTATAGTAAGTGAAATAGATGGGTTTTTAGCTATGGAAGTAGCGCACCAAATTTTAGAAAAAATCAATAGTACGAGCATACTAGTGTAATGCAAATACAACCTACCATACAATCTAGTAATCCTGTTTTACTTATTTCAAACAGCTCTAAATCTGTTTCAAAGGCAAAACTAGTAAAGCTTTATGCAAAGCCTTTTCCACTATGGAAACAATATTGCAAAAGAGTTTTCGATATCCTAACTTCTTTTTTATTGCTTACTGGTTTTAGTCCGATATTTTTATTGCTTGCCATAAAAACCTTTCTTCACTCAAAAGGTGGAATTATTTATGCGCAAGAAAGAATAGGCTTTAAGGGACAACCATTTATTATTTATAAATTTCGTAGTATGATAGCGGATGCTGAAAAAAATGGACCCGCATTATCATCCATATCCGACCCTCGGATAACCCCATGGGGAAAGTTTATACGAAAATGGAAACTAGACGAACTTCCGCAGCTCTGGAATATTTTGATAGGCGATATGAGTTTTGTAGGTCCGCGACCAGAGAGAAAGATATATATTGATCAACTACTAGAAATTAATCCATCTTATGCTTATCTATTAAATAGAAAACCTGGGTTAACCTCTCTCGGCATGGTTGAATTTGGATATGCATCAACACTTTCAGAAATGACAGCGCGCATGCAATATGATCTCAGATACATTGAAAATTCCTCATTATTGTTTGATTTTCAAATTATTGGTAAAACATTACTATTAATACTTTCAGGCAAAGGCAAGTAATGCCGCAAGTTTTTACCATACTAACTCCGCAAGAAGTAGATACTGTTCTTTGGGAGCAATGCCTTCACAACAATAAAAAGCAGGCTAGCCTATATATGCATATAAATTACTTACATGCATTAACGGATAATTGGCTACCTATCATTAATCAAGATTATAGTATTATAGCCGCTGTACCCTACCGAAAAAAATGGGGTATTATATATGCCTATACAGCTCCATTTATACAAGCTACTACTATAGTGGGAGCTGCAACAGCCATTGAAAAAAAAGCAATTTTATCTATCATTCAACAAAAATTCCGTTATGGAACACTTGCATTAAATAATATAAATGAATTGAGTATAGGCGAAGAGAAAACAAATTTTATCCTCCCACTGAATACTATATATGCCAATATCGAAAGAAAATTTAGTGCCGATTTAAAACAAAATATAAAGAAAGCTTACAAATATCAGCTACAATATACCCATAGTAATGATCTTGATGATGCTATTACATTATATCGCATAATGAATGATCATAAAACACCTCATGTAAAAGAGAACAATTATAGTAAGCTTACCAACTACTGTACCAACAATTCTGATCATTTTTACATACGAATAGCACAAGATCCAAATAATCGAACCCTGGCCATTGCTTTGCTACTAAAAAAATATGATAAACTCTATAATATATTAAATGCAGTAACAGATAATGGTCGAAAATTGGGTGCTAATCATTTTCTACTCAGCAACATAATAAAAGAATTTTCAAATACGAATCTGACATTCGATTTTGAAGGATCATCAATACCAGGCATTCAACAATTTTTGCAAGGGTTTAATCCCATTACCGAACACTATACTATTTATCATTATAATATGTTACTAAGGTTTAAGCCGTAAGCTATAAGGTTTAATCTAAACTTTCACCTTCTGCCTTTCCCCTATACCCTATTACCTTTCACCTCCCCCCTTTAACCTATTCCCTTTCCTGGTTTTCTTGCAACAAAGATTCTGCAATCAATAAATCAATTGGACGAGTAATTTTTAAATTACGATAATCACCCTCAATTAAAAAAACAGGAGTACCAATAGCTTCAACCACAGTAGCTTCGTCGGTGAAGGCATCATTATATGCTTGGGCAAACGCTGGCAATAAAATTTCTGTCTTAAAAGTTTGTGGGGTTTGAACAATTCTTACTGCATTTCTATCAATCACCTGATGTGCCGATTTTTCTTGAATACGGATACTATCGGTAGCTGCTACAGCCGGTATTGCACTACCTTTTTCAAGTGCCTGATAAAAGCAACGCGTAATTAACTCTGCTGATACCATACAACGAACCCCATCGTGTACAAACACTATTCCTTGATCCTTTATTAAGGCTAACCCATTTTTTACAGATTGGAAACGTGTATCACCACCCGCTGTGCACAAAATCCTGCCTTCAAATTGAGTAATCAATTTTTCCCCTGCCTCCATATAATCTTTTGGAAGAACTAGTATAATAACAATATCATCAAACGTAGATAAGAATGCTTGTATCGTATACCACAAAACGGGTTTACTATTCAACATTAAAAATTGTTTTGGTGTTGAGGTTCCCATCCTTGAACCAGTTCCACCAGCTGTAATTACTGCAAATTTTTTCATGCTTATTTATAAATAGCAATTTCATTCAAGCCTACGCTACTTCTTACACCTCTATACATACCTTCACTATTAAAAATAAGTGCTGCATTGCCATCTGCATCTACACCTATCATACCCCCTTCCCCGTCTATAGCCATTAACTTATTATGTACCACTTCCTTCATCGCGGCTTCCAAACTCAACCCTTTATACTCCATTAAACAACTTACATCATAGGCGGCAACGGCACGAATAAACATTTCACCATGGCCTGTACAACTAATTGCACATGTTTTATTGTTTGCATAAGTACCCGATCCAATGATAGGACTATCGCCAATTCTACCATATTTTTTATTAGTCATTCCACCAGTAGAAGTAGCAGCAGCAATATTGCCTTTTTCATCACAAGCAACAGCCCCTACTGTTCCAAATTTTTTATCTTTCATTAACTCTTCCAACTGATGGTTTGTATGATCTAAGGAATAATTATCGGAATCACGAATGGCTTTCCATTGATCATACCTGAACTGTGAAAAAAAGTATTCATCTGGCTCCAACTTAACGCCTTGCTTGATAGCAAAATCATTTGCCCCCTTTCCACTCAAAAATACATGGTTACTGTGTTGCATAACTTCTGCCGCCAACTCAATAGGGTTCCTCACACTTCTTACGCCAGCAACAGCGCCGGCAGCTAAATCAATCCCATCCATAATGGCAGCATCCATTTCTTGGACACCTTTTTTTGTAAACACAGATCCTCTACCGGCATTAAAAAGTACATTGTCTTCTAATATTACCAATGCCGCTTTTACAGCATTCACAGCCGTACCTCCTTGCTGAAGTACAGCATAGCTAATATCAAGTGCTTGTTTCAGTCCATCTGTATATGCCCGCTCAAGTTCAGGGGTCATTTCATCTCTTAAGATTGTTCCCGCACCACCATGAATTGCAATAGTATAATTAGCCATACTTTATTTTGCGGCGAAGTTATTTAATACTCAATAAAGCACTACACTCTGCCAATAATTTATCCTTATTAATTGCTGCAGTACCAACCTCCTCACAAACCAAGCCTCCGGCAATATTGGCCATTTCAGCCGCAAGATGCATGTTATGGGTAGTAGCCAATACCAAAGACGCCACGGCAATTACTGTATCGCCAGCACCGCTTACATCTGCGATATTTCTAACATGTGTTGGAATGAGTGCACTTGCTCCTTTTCCTTTATAGAAAATACCATGTTCCGATAAAGTGATCAAGGAAATACTATGTCCAAGTGCTGCATGCAACTGATCGTGCACATCACCTAAAGAATTTTCATTTGGCAAAATTTGCTGCACATTCAATCCTTCCTTTACTTCTTTCAAGTTGGGTTTGAATAAATCTACACCCTGATAGGTCAGGAAATTTTTTTTCTTTGGGTCAACAGCCGTAATAATTTTTTTCGTTTTGCAAAGAGCGATTATAGAACTTATGACTTTTTCAGTAAGCACCCCCTTATTATAATCTTCAAGAATTACTACATCCACTTTTTCATTTTCAATACACTTGGCAAATGCAGTAATAAGTGCAGCCTCTTGCTCGATATTTAAGTCGCTAATTACTTCTGAATCAATCCGCATCATTTGCTGATTACGACCCATTACGCGGGTTTTATTAGTAGTAATTCTTTTTGGATCAGCAATCATATGCTTGGTGGATATTCCATTATCCTCCATCAATTTTTTTAAGTTATCTCCATCGGCATCAGCACCTACTAGAGATATCATCGTAGTTTTTGCGCCCAATGCGGCAGTATTCAATGCCACATTAGATGCACCGCCCACACGTAATTCTTTATGATGTAATGATACAATGGGAACAGGTGCTTCAGGAGAAATTCTATCTACATGGCCCCACCAATACGTATCTAACATAACATCACCCACCACTACTACATGGGCTTTCAAAAAATTGTTGAATAAAGCAGTAAAATTCATGTTGTACTACTTAGCTGTTTTTACGGCAATAAAATAGATGGGTATACCAATTAATGTAATTATTAATCCTGGCCATGTAAACTCAGGTTTGTACACAATAAGCAATATACAAAAAGTAGTTCCCATCAACATATATAAGGCAGGCAGTACAGGATAGCCAAAAGCCTTATAGGGTCTTTCAACATCTGGGCTTTTCTTCCTTAAGATAAATATGCCACCGATTGTTAATACATAAAATATGACTACCACAAACGAAACCATATCCAACAAATCGCCATATTTACCACTTAAACAAAGCAAAGAAGCCACTATACACTGCGCCCATAATGCCCATTCAGGAACAGCATTTTTATTTAGGTTAGCCGCTTTCTTAAAAAATAGTCCGTCTTGTGCCATGGTATAGTAAACACGTGCTCCTGCTAATATCAATCCATTATTACATCCAAACGTAGAGATCATAATCATAAGTGCGATAATATAAGTACCACTACTTCCGAAAATAACATTTGATGCGCTTACAGCAACTCTATCTGAGGGTGCAAAAGCTATTTCATGGATGGGTAGCACACTTAAGTACATCAAATTAGCCGCTACATAAATAAGTGTAACAATAAGTGTACCCATGAATAAACTCAGTCCAATATTTTTTTGTGGATTTTTTATTTCGCCAGCTATAAAAGTTACATTATTCCATGCATCACTACTAAAAATAGATCCTACCATGGAAGCTGCTATGGCGCCTAATGCGCCAGCACCAAGTATTGGCGCAATAATAGCAGCATCGGGTGTTGCTCCTTTTGCAAGTGATTGCATGCGCCAAGCATCGGCCCAATTTGCATTCCACACATCTGCTTTGGCGGCTAGAATAAAACCAAAAATGATTAAGCCAAATAATGACACCAATTTTGTAACGGTAAATACGGTTTGAATAATTTTACCGCCTTGTACTCCTTTTGTATTGATATAAGTGAGTAATACAATAATGGCAATTGAAACAAATTGCGCCATATAAATTTTAAACGGACCAACCATAAAAAGTACATCCGCCTCATTCATTTCCAGAATAGGAAAAAAATAGGCTGCAAACTTACAGAATGCAACACCTACCGCAGCAATTGTACCCGTTTGAATTACCGAGAAAAAACTCCACCCGTATAAGAATCCTGTTAGCCGATTATAGGATTCTTTTAAATAAACATATTGCCCACCTGCTTTTGGAAACATAGCGCTAAGTTCGCCATAACTCAATGCGGCTGTAAGGGTCATAAAGCCCGTTAATAACCATACCGCTATTAACCAGCCTGCGCTGCCAACATGCCGGGTAATATCAGCACTTACAATAAATATTCCGGATCCGATCATACTACCAGCCACAATCATGGTGGCATCTAGTAAGCCTAGGGTAGGTTTGAATTGTTTTGTTTGTTCCATAAAAAATCCCGCCATTGGGGCGGGATGAAGATAATAAATAATATAGGGATTACTGTTTCTTAGGATATAACTTATTCAAGCCTTTTACCAAATCATCCGTAATATTGTAGGCACTATCCTTTAAATACATAAACTCTGGTGCACTAGAAAATACATAGGCATAGCCTTTGTCTTTATTGTATTCTTTTAAATAGTCTTCAATTTTCTTTTTAACATCTTGCAACTTCTTAAAGCTTTCATCCTGCATTTCTTGGGCCATCATTTGCTCTTTCCCTTGATAGGTTTTCTCTAATTGAGCCAATTCTTGTTGACGATTAGCTAATTCAGCTTGAGATAGCATATTACCCGACTTTTGTAAGTCTTGGTATTTAGATGCAAACAAATTCTTCAATTCATTCAACTGCTTGCTGTTTGCTTGGTCTTTTGCTTGCAATGATGAGCGAATTTCTTTGAAATACTCAAAATTATTTTGAATAGAATCTGATTCAAAATAAGCAATCTTAAAATTACCAGCGGGCACTTCTTTGGTACTACCTGTCGTATTTACACCTCCCTTACTCGAGAAATGCAAGTAAAATAAAACAGCTACTCCTAATACAGTAGCAATATTCAATCCTGCTAAAAAATTTTTCATAATAATGCTTTTAGTAAAAAAAGTAGGAAGGGATACTTCCTACTTTTTATCAATTCAATATAAAGTAATTATTCTTCATCATCGAAGCTCATAGCTTCTCTTGTAGTAGCCAACACTTCATATTCTTCTTTGCTACCCACAATCATATTCTCAAACTGCTTTTGTCCAGAACCAGCAGGAATCAAATGACCAGTAATTACGTTTTCTTTCAATCCAAGCATGGTATCCGTTTTACCTTGGATAGCAGCCTGACTCAATACTTTTGTAGTTTCCTGGAATGATGCTGCTGAAATCCAGCTCTGCACACCCAATGATGCTTTTGTAATACCCAATAATACAGGTGTTGCCGTTGCAGGCTTTGCATCACGTACTTCAACCAATTGTTTATCACTTCTGCGAAGTATAGAATTCTCTTCTCTTAATTCACGAAGTGTAACAATTTGTCCAGCACGCATTTTGCCGCTTTCTCCTGCATTAGTTACTACTTTTTTATCAAAGATCCTATCGTTCTCTTCAATAAAGTCGAATCTATCTTCTAAATCCTCCTCTAAGAATTTCGTATCACC
>JBDKJW010000007.1:0-31331 GCA_039796395.1 Bacteroidota bacterium | reverse complement strand
GTAAACTCTGGCTATGTTTAATGGGTATTAACCAGTCTTTGGTTCCGTGGATAATATAGGTATGACATTTCACTTTCTGTATCCATTGATCGGTTTGCAACTTAAAACGTAAGGTTAACTTATGTGGGATAAATGGCAGGTACCTTTTGGCAACACGCAAAAAACTAAAATAAGGCGCATCCAAAATTAAATAACGTGGATTATTATCTGCAGCTACTTTGGTGGCAAACCCACTTCCTAAACTTCTTCCGTAAACAAGGATATGATCTTCCGCATATTTCTCTTGTAATCGCGCGTACACATACTGCATATCTGCCAGCATTTCTTTTTCACTTCTTTTGCCCGTACTCTTTCCAAAACCCCTATAGTCTACGAGCACAACATCGTATTGATATCTGTAAAAATCTCGGGCATATTTTGCCCATCCTTTAATACTGCGTGAGTTACCATGAAAATAGAGGATCAAGCCCTTTGGTTGAGGTACATAAAAATGCAAGCCATTAATTCGAACACCCGGCGTTATATTAAAAAACAATTCTTCAAATGGAGCATCGTATTTATACGCAAAATCTTGAGGTAGTTTTTCAGGTTTAAATATAAATTTCTCTTGCACTAAATAGGCAAGTAAAATGATGAGTAAGTAGCCAACAATAATATAAATGATAGTGGGCAACAAGCACAATAGTTTTAGCGCTTATCAAGTTCTGCTTTTTTACTAGTAAAAACAAGTTTAATTGTATCCTTCTTCCGGAAAAACGCGCTTTAGATTAAGTTTTGAAACAGGCGCTACAATTAATGGGAATTTTTCAACGGTTACATTACTAGGATCTAAGCCAAAACCACGCTCTTCGCCTAAGGAGATTTCTTTTAACCAGAAATATAATTTCATGATAATGCGCTCAAGAATCGGGAGCTCATTATCCTGACTTAAATATTTTTCTAATACAATAAATTGGAAATCGCCAACTATATTATTCTTTTCAAGGCTTTCGTATCTACTGGTAATATTTACTTCTTTATTCTTTACCAATTCTTCTACCACTTTTCTGAACATTAAATTAATCCGTTGTTCTACCCTAAATCCTACCTTAAATTCAACACGAATAATATCGTTAGGAATAATATGCTCAACCGAGTATTCGCAAGTGTAGGGATCATCTACTACATCTACGTGTACAAACCAATAAATATCTGCTCTTTTGGGCTTTTTATTTAAAATAGAATAAATGATTTTATGCTCAATTTCATTGGGGTTATTGGCGCTTGTCATATATACCAAATGTGTAGCATATTTAGGAATTGTTTTATCATTACTCAATTCCTGAATCATATGTATATAGTGTTCTAGACGAACAAATTCAATATACCTATTCTTAATCTTTCTACTACGAAACCATACATACATCACAGCAAATAATGCACCGCCAACAATCAGTGTAACATAACCGCCGTGTAAGAATTTTTGTAAATTGGCAATTAGGAAAGATGATTCAATAGCGAGATACACTACCAAGTATAAATATATCCAAGCTGGGAATACGCGCTTACTCACCAAATAGTTGGCGAATAAAATGGAAGTGCTGATCATGCAAATAGTAATAGCCAAACCGTAGGCGGCACCCATATTAGCAGATTTTTGGAAATATAATACAATGCCCACGCAGCCTACATACAGTAATAAGCTAATGCCAGGAATATATAATTGACCCTTTTCTTCAGTAGGGTAATTGATCTTCATTTTCGGCCAAAGATTCAACCGCATGGCTTCACTAATGAGGGTAAAAGACCCTGAGATTAACGCCTGACTTGCAATTACAGCTGCCATGGTAGCAATGATAATGCCTGCTAGTTTAAACCAACTTGGCATGATACCTATAAAGGGATTAAAACCATCGGCCATCATTTCAGGTGGTATGATCTGGTTTTTGTAATTGGCCATTAACCATGCTCCTTGTCCGAGATAGTTTAAAATCAAACATATTTTTACAAAAATCCACGACACCCGAATATTGCCTTTGCCACAGTGCCCAAGATCGCTATATAAGGCTTCGGCACCCGTTGTACATAAAAAAACGGCACCTAATAACCAAAAACCTTTAGGATAGGTAGTAAGTAATTCAATCGCATAATGCGGGCTCAATGCCTTGAAAACATTAACATCATCTAATAAATGGGAACAGCCTAAAATAGCCAACATGGCAAACCAAAGGGTCATCATCGGACCAAAAAATTTACCAATAGACGCAGTACCAAATTGTTGAACAACAAATAGAAGTGTAATAATACTAAGTACAATGGTAATGATGGTAGATTGTTGTATATGCTTTAGCGCGGGTAACTGTCTGAGACCTTCAATGGCAGAGGTAACTGTAATGGGGGGCGTAATAATACCATCGGCCAATAAAGCTGCCCCACCAAGCATTGCAGGAATTACTAACCATTTTCTTCTTCTTCTTACTAAAGCATACAGACTAAAAATACCACCCTCTCCTTTATTATCTGCCTTGAGTGTAAGGATTACATATTTAACTGTTGTTTGAAGGGTTAATGTCCAAATTATGCAAGACAAAGCCCCAACAATCAGGTTGTCTGTGATCGCTTTCTCGGCGATAATTTCGTTAAGAACGTACAGCGGAGAGGTTCCGATATCTCCGTAAATGATACCAAGCGCAATGATGAAGCCGGCGGAACTGGCTTTGTTAAAATTTTTACCCACTAGAACGGTAGTTAATATCCTTAACAAATGTATGTGTAAATTGAATACCATAATAAACCTTCATTGGTGTAACTTTGCTTAGATCAAGAACTTGCCAAAATGAAGCGGATTTTATACTATTTCGTTTGTATAATACTTACTGCCAATAATGCAGTTGCGCAGGAAATTGTTTTTTCCGACCCAGATAGAGACGATCCCAAAACCCTAAGTTTTGAAATAGTTGGGAAAGTGGGTGGAAATATCCTAATTCATAAAAACACACGCGATATTCATCAGTTTTCTGTGTATGATATCGATATGAAACTAATTGAAAAATCGAAGGTTGATTTCTTCCCCGATCGGGCAAAAGTGTTGAGTACTGAGTTTTTAAATTATGGCGATTTTACCTATTTATTCTATCAGTATCAGCTTAAAAATATGGTATATGCCATGGCAATTAAGCTCAATGGGAATGGGAAAAAAATTGGCGACCCCATTCAGTTAGATACAACCGGGAATATTAATTATACAATTAACAATAGAATATATACTTATTTATTTAGCGAAGACAAGCAACGCATCATGGCGTTGAAAATTAGTACCCGAAATGATAAAGAGCATATCGTAACTTCTTGCTTGTTCGATAAATCATTGCAGTTAATAGAGAAAGTGAAGATGCCGATTGCAATGCCAGAAAGAAACGACTTTTTGGGCGAATTTGGCTTAGATAATGAGGGTACACTTATTTGTTTACGGGAATCAGGTACAGGTCAAAACGACAATATCAATAAAATTAGTTTAGTAGTTCGTAAAGCCGGAAATATTAATCCAACAATAGCAGAAGTAAAAGTGGCCAATATTTTTCTGGATGATACACGTGTTAAAATTGATAATAAAAATAAAAAATATTTGATTTGCTCTTTCTTCAGTAAAATGCGTAAAGGAAATGTTGATGGGCTCTATTATGTGCTTTGGGATAAAGAAACGAATAAACAATTACTAAATAGTACTACTACATTTAGTAACGAATTTAGAGAAGAAGTAAGGGCCGAAGAAAATTTAAAAGCAGCTTTTAATGAGTTTTATTTGAAGAATATCATTTTACGTAAAGACGGCGGTTTTATGATCATTGCTGAATCGGCTTATGTTAGCTCAAGGGGCAATTCATTTAATAGATGGGATTATATGAATCGCTCTCCCTTTATTAATCCATATGCTGGATTTGGTATGATGGGCGGGCCGCTTGATTTTTATGCATGGAATTCCCCCATTGGGTTGTACCCTTGGGGTACTTTTGGGGGATACGGGTGGGGTAATGGATTTAATAACTTCGGAAATAGCAATATCACTCGATATTTTGCTGAAAATATTGCCGTTATTTCTTTTGAGCCAGATGGGAAAATGGAATGGAGTAATGTAATCCGTAAAACTCAATATGATGATAATACGGATAATTATATTGGATATGGCTTAGTAAATGCAGGTGCCCAATTACACTTCCTTTTCAATATACAAGATAAACGTACTACCGTGCTTACAGATCAAAGTCTTTCACCCGATGGTAAAATAGATCGTAACCCAACAGTTAAAAATTTAGATAAAGGATTTGATTTTATGCCTCGTCATGCAAAGCAAATTGGTTCTAGATCTGTTGTTATGCCTTGTATGTATCGTGGCTTTACTTGTTTTGCTAAAATTGAATTTAATTAAGTATCGTGGTTTTTTTATTCAGAGATAAATCAGTTGTTAATATACTTTTTCTGTTGCTATTGAGCATGGCAGTTCATGCTCATTTATTTTTTGCACCTGTTCAAGTGTTGTATACGGGGAATGATGGATTGATAAGCGTTTTTATAAAAACATATTTGGTAGATCTTAATCCTACTTTATTATTTGTAATTTATCAGTTGGTGGTTTTGTTGCAAGCTGTTCGTATTAACTCAATGCTAGATGAGTATCGGATGTTTCCTCAAGCAGGATATACAGCTGCTATGGGTTATGTATTGCTCACTGCTCTATTCAAAGATTGGAGTACTATTAGTAGCGCCTTGATGGCTAATTTTATTTTAATATGGTTATTCATGAAAGTGGTACGGTTGTATAATCAGCAATCTCCCAAAACATTATTGTTCAATATAGGATTGATTATGGGCATGGCAATGATAGCGTATCACCCCATAGCTATTATGATACCTATTTTGCTTTTTTCATTGGCTATTATGCGCGCATTTCAATTACAAGAATGGTTTGTTTTACTAATGGGTACATTGCTGCCATTCTATTTTTTAGTATCCTGGTTATATATTAATGATAGTACTTCAAGCTTTATCACTTATCTACCTAAGTTTTATTTAAACAAGCATCTTTTCCCCATCCATAACAAACAACTCATTACTGGAAGTATAGTATTTGCTTTTTCTGTTTTAATAGGTATTTTTTATTGGCAACAATTTAATAGTAGGTTGGTTATACAAATGCGAAAGAACTGGAGTGTTTTACTATTAACCTTACTTATTGTAGTACTAGCTCCCTTCATTTTTTGGCAAGCTGGAATTTCTTGCTTCTTGCTCACAATAGTACCAGCCGCCGCTTTTTTAGGGGCTGCTTTTTCGCATCCTAAAAGCCTGCTTTTCCCCAATCTGTTGTTCTGGCTATTGGTGGCGATCATTGTTTGGAATAACCTCTTGTTAATATCTTAAAACAAGGCATTATTTCTCTTGCTTAGGCCTATCTTTACAGCCTAAACTCTGATGCATGAAATTTGGTGTGGTTGTTTTCCCTGGATCAAATTGCGATCGGGATATGCAAGATGCTTTAACCCAAGATTTGAATAAAGAAGTGATTATGCTTTGGCATAAGGATAAGGATCTTTCTATGTTCTCTACCAACGATTGTATTGTACTTCCGGGTGGCTTTTCTTATGGTGATTACTTACGCTGTGGTGCCATTGCCCGATTTAGCCCAATGATGCAATCTGTAATTGATTTTGCGAATAGGGGTGGAAAAGTACTGGGTGTTTGTAACGGCTTTCAAATTCTTTGCGAGAGCGGATTATTACCAGGTGTTTTATTACAAAACGCCAACCAGCAGTTTATTTGTAAAAATGTATTTATCCATAATGAAAATACAGGCGCATTAAAAATTCCGATTGCTCATGGTGAAGGTCGTTTTCATGCAGATGAAACTACATTAGATGCATTAGAAAAAAATAACCAAATTATTTTTAAATACAGTGATGAAAACGGAAGTATTAGTAATACCGCTAACCCGAATGGGGCTGTAAGGAATATTGCCGGAATCCGTAATATCAATCATAACGTATTTGGAATGATGCCGCACCCCGAAAGAGCTACGGCCGCTGCATTGAATAATATAGATGGAAAAAAAGTATTTGAATTTTTAGGTTTGAATTGATTTTTTATGAAGAAGATAGTTTTGTTAGCAGTTTGTATAGTAGCTGGTTATATCGTTGGTTATGCACAGTTAAAGGATCCTGTAAGTTGGAGCTTTGAAGCAACGAAAAAAACTGGAGATACCTATGAGGTTATCATTACCGCTAATTTTTCTAAACCTTGGCATGTTTATTCCCAAAGTACGCCTGATGGAGGGCCAATTCCTACAAAAATTACTTTTAATATCAATCCCTTAATAAAGCTCGAAGGTAAAACGAAAGAAACGGGTAAATTGGAAAAAATCAACGACAAAATTTTTGGTATTCCCGTTCATTTTTATTCCGATAAAATTGTTTACACGCAATTGGTAAAAGTTAAAGCAGGAATTAAAACAAATATCAGCGGATTTGTAAAGTATATGGCTTGCGATGATAAGGAATGTACTCCCCCTACCAAAAAAACCTTCGATATAAAGTTGCAATAGCATGAGAAAATTTTTATTGCTTTTTGGATTACTAGTAATTAATCAATTCATATTTGCACAGGAGTCTGTGCAATTTCGTTTTGAAGCAGTACGGATAAATGATAGTACAGGTGAAATACATGTAAAGGCAGTGCTCCAAAAGCAAACAGGTTTATTTTCTTTTACGAAAAATATTGAAACAGCCACATTTGCTTCATCTTTACAATTAGATACAAATAAGCTTATTGGAGCTACTGTTGATACTATTGTTGCGAAAGGTACTCCCACCAATTATGTAATTGATAGTACGCATACAATACTCTATTATGATAGTGTTGAATTTGTATACCCCATAAAACTATTTGCAAAAGATGAAGTAGCCGTAAAGGGGGCAGTACGTTGGTTAGCAAAACAAGCAGATACTTTTCCTTCTGGAGAAGCCAGTTTTTCACTTGTATTTGCTGCATCTAATAATGCAACTGATAGTACTGGCAACGATGCTGAATCGACCGGATTGTGGAAGTTATTTTTAATTTGTTTTCTTACCGGATTACTGGCCGTTATTACACCCTGTGTTTTCCCCCTCATTCCTGTAACGGTAAGTTTCTTCTTAAAGAAAAGTAAATCACGTGCTGAGGGAATAAGAAACGCCGTTTGGTATTCATTATCAATCATGCTCATTTATACAATACCAACCGTTATTTTGGTATTAATTTTTGGGGATGATGTGCTCTATCAAATTTCTACGAGTGCTATTTCTAATGGACTATTCTTTGTCATTTTTCTACTCTTTGGTATATCATTTTTTGGTGCTTTTGAATTACAACTACCCAATAGCTGGGCCAATAAAGCCGACACACAAGCGGGTAAGGGTGGCTTACTCGGTATTTTCTTTATGGCACTAACCTTGGTAATTGTTTCTTTTTCTTGTACGGGGCCGATTGTAGGAACCTTGCTTTCTCAAACAAGTACAGGTGGCGTATCACTGGCACCCATATTGGGTATGTTAGGCTTTGGTGCTGGTTTAGCTTTGCCCTTTTCCCTTTTTGCTTTTTTCCCTTCTATGCTACAATCACTTCCTAAAAGTGGGGGATGGCTTAATTCTGTTAAAGTATGTTTTGGTTTTATTGAGTTGGCATTGGCGCTAAAATTCCTTTCTAATATCGACCTTATTTATCATTGGCATTTGCTAGATAGAGATGTATTCTTGGTTCTATGGATTGTGATTTTTACCTTAATGGGAATTTATTTATTGGGTAAAATAAAATTCTCACACGACAGTGATTTGCCTTATGTTTCTGTGCCTCGTTTATTTTTTGCCATAGCCAGTTTCTCCTTTGCGGTTTACTTAGTACCAGGGTTATGGGGCGCGCCACTACGACATTTGAGCGGCTTTTTACCCCCAACTAGTACGCAGGATTTCAACTTAGATAATCTTAAGTATACTATAAATACTTCAGCAACATCAGCTACAAACAATGGGGCTAAACCACCCATGCGCTTAACAGATAAGTTGCATGTGCCATATAACCTTACAGCATACTTTACATTGGAAGAAGGACTGGCTGCAGCCAAAACGCTGAATAAGCCGGTAATGCTTGATTTTACAGGACATAGTTGTGCAAACTGCAGAAAAATGGAGCAGGAGGTTTGGAAAGATCCGGAAGTACTTCGTAGAATGCGTGAAGATTTTGTATTAGTAAGTTTATATGTGGATGAATCTACCCCCTTACCCGCTAAGGAGCAATACCAAAAAAAGGATGGTGATATGGTAACAACAGAAGGAGAAAGAAATCTGGATTATCAGATCAGTACCTTTGCTGGTAATGCGCAGCCATTATACATGTTCTTAGATACCAATGGCAAGCCTTTAAGCAATATAAAGTATGGCTATGACCCAGATATAGCCAAATTTGTGGCCCATTTAGATGCTATGAAGAAAAAATTTGGCAACTAGCAAAGGTTTTAAAACCGTACCTCGTCTAAATTTTAACATATTATTACTTGACTGAACCCGAACTGATACAAGGTCTCAGAAACAAAAGTGAAAGTGCTTTTGAATACCTGGTGCATGAATACCAGCATAGGGTATATAATGTGGTATTGGGTTTAGTGCAGCAAGAAGTAGAGGCAGAAGACTTGGTACAAGAAGTATTTATACAAGTATATCTGCATATTGCTAGTTTTAGAAATGAGTCGAAGCTAAGTACATGGATTTATAAAATTGCTACTACTAAAGCACTGGATAATATTCGGAAGCGGAATACAAGAAAAAGATTCGGACAAATACTGAGCATTTTTGGAGGAAAAGAACAAGTTGAAATACCCGAGTTTCACCACCCCGGTATCGCACTGGAGAACAAAGAAATGGCAGCTATCCTGTTTCGTGCTTTACAGCAATTGCCAGAAACGCAAAGAACGGCGTTTGTTTTAATAAAAACGGAGGGGCTGAGTTATGAAGAAACAAGTATTATTATGCAAACTTCTATAAAAGCAGTTGAAGCCTATATGCATAGGGCAAAACAACAATTAAAGAAAATACTTACCACAAATAATGAGTTATGAAAAAAATTACTAATGAAGCATTTGAAGAAATATGGGAAAGTGTAGCAGGAATGCAACAGGCAGAAGCGCCAAATTATATCTATAGTAAAATCAGAAATAGAATAGAACTTGAACAAACAACGAGTGTAGCAGGCTTTCAGTTCAAGCCTGCACTCGTGTTGAGTATGCTTGTGCTTTGTATGTTAGTAAACCTGTGGATGCTTAACCAACAAACAAGTAATCGATCCGCCAATAAAACGGGTTCTTCTATTGCAGATTTTTCTGCTGAATATGGACTAAATGAATCATACCCTAATTAGTATAATATGTCTTCATTATTCAACAACAAATTCATAAATCTGTTGCTCATTATTTTACTAGTGGGCAACATGATTACCATGGGTGTATTCTGGTGGCGTCAATCCGAAAATCCGAATAATCAACCCCGGCAACAACGAAGAGAAGTATTGGAATTTTTAGTAAAGGAATTAAACATGTCGCCACAACAACGAGAGCAATTAGAGCAGCTCCGCCAAGATCATCGGCGGCAAGTGCCTGAACTAAGAAGAGAGATTGATATACAAAAAGAAAAGTTCTTTGGCTATTTAAAAGATACTAGCTTATCAGCACTAGCTTTAGATAGTTTATTCGAACCGGTTGGTAATGCGGAACGTGCATTTGAGAAAAGTGTTTGGCTTCATTTCAGCCATATTCGTGCTGTGTGTACACCTACTCAAAAAGAAGAATTTGATAGCATAGTTTTTGAAGCGTTGAAAATTATGCGGCCAAATGGTGGACCCAGAAGAGGACCAGATGGGCATGGTCCTCCATTATAAAGCAATCTGCTTCTCAGCCATTAATTTACGTAAGTTAATCAACCCATAACGCATTCTACCCAAAGCGGTATTGATGCTGCAATTGGTAATCTCCGCTATTTCTTTAAAACTCATATTGGCATAATGACGCAATACAATAATCTCACGCTGTTCTTCTGGTAAAAGATCCAACATCTTCCGTACACGTTCATGACTTTGCCCCTGCATCATTTTACTATCGGGCCCCTCTTCTGAAATCTGTAATACTTCAAAAATGTCTTTATTATCACTTGTTTTTACAGCAGGTGTTCTTTTCACTTTGCGGAAATAATCTACGCATAAGTTATGTGCAATACGCAATGCCCAAGGTAAAAATTTACCCTCCTCGGTATACCGCTTGTTTTTAAGGGTATCAATAATTTTAATAAATACATCTTGAAACAAATCCTCGGCGAGGTAAGTGTCTTTCACAAAGAACAAGATCGACGAAAAGATCTTGTCTTTATAACGATAAATCAGCGTTTCAAAGGCGTCGGTATCGCCATCCTGAAATGACCTGATTAACTCTGTGTCGGTCGCTTGACTAAGCGTTCTCATAGCTTGGGTTTTTGAGTTGGGATTAAAAATCAGGATATTGGATAACGAATAACCGGCAACAAATTACCCATCTTTCCCATACTGAAACCATTTGTGGAAATTCTGTTCGATTACTTCAAGGTTATACACATTTACATTTACTTTGTATGCTATGGCAGTTAAAACAGCGAAGCGCTTGGTAAAAAAGGTTGAAGATGATGATACTACAATTTTTATAAAAGGGGCACGTACCCATAATCTTAAAAATGTAACTGTTTCTTTTCCGCGTAATAAACTCATCGTTGTAACGGGTGTATCGGGGAGTGGCAAATCGTCGTTAACCATCGATACACTCTTTGCTGAGGGCCAGCGCCGATATGCGGAAAGTTTGAGCGCTTATGCTCGACAATTCATGGCACGTATGGTAAAGCCAGATGTAGACTATATTAAAGGACTTTGTCCGGCCATTGCCATCGAACAAAAAGTAATTACCCGTACACCAAGAAGTACAGTAGGTAGCATGACTGAGATCTACGATTACCTGCGTTTACTATATGCACGTATCGGAAAAACAATTTCTCCTATTAGTGGTAAAGAAGTTAAAAAAGATGATGTAGTAGATGTAGTTACAGCCATTCAAAAAATGACTATCGGAACTAAAGTATTAATTATTGTTCCTTTTAAACAACATGCCAAAAGAGATACGCGCGAAGAGTTAAATATTTTAATGCAGAAAGGATTTGTGCGTATGTTTATTAGACCGGAGACGGTAAACCGTAGTCCCACCCCTCGCGGGTGGGATGAAAATGCAGGTGGTAAAATATTTCGTATAGAAGAATTATTGGAATTAGATGATAAAACAGTAAAGAAAACTCTTACGGATAAGGGATTGCAATCATTTATATTAATAGATAGAATTGTAGTAAAAGAATTTGGAGAAGAAGATATTCATCGCTTAACCGATTCAATTGGAACAGCTTTTTATGAGGGAGAAGGGGAAATGCAACTTGAAATAGATGGAAATAAACTCTTGCATTTTAGTAACAAATTTGAAGCTGATGGAATTGTTTTTGAAGAACCATCTCCGAATTTGTTTTCTTTTAATAATCCTTATGGGGCTTGTAGTGTTTGCGAAGGGTTCGGACAAGTACTAGGTATTGATAGTGATTTAGTAATACCCGATCAGCGCTTAAGTGTATATGAAGGTGCTGTAGCACCTTGGAAAGGAGAGAAGCTGGTATGGTGGAAAGATCAGTTTATAAAAGGTGCGAGTAAACTTGGATTCCCGATTCATAAATCAATTATTGACCTTACTAAAGAGCAGTATAAACAATTATGGGAGGGCGGCAATGGTGTGTATGGCATCCATGATTTCTTTAAAGAAGTGGAACAAAATTTATACAAGGTTCAATACAGGGTTTTATTAAGCAGGTATAGAGGCAGAACCGATTGTAAAACCTGCGAAGGCTATCGCTTACGTAAAGAAGCGCTGTATGTGAAAATAGGCATCAATCATATTGGTGAGCTCTGCGAAATGCCGGTAAAAGAATTGAAAAAATGGTTTGATGGATTAGTCATCAGTGAACAAGATCAAGCCATCGCTAAAAGAATTTTATTAGAATTAAATCAACGAATCAAAACCTTGCTAGATGTAGGTTTAGGCTATCTTACCTTGAACCGATTAGCCAATTCATTGAGTGGTGGTGAGAGCCAACGTATACAGCTTACGCGAAGCCTTGGAAGTAATCTTACTAACTCCTTGTATATTCTTGATGAACCCTCTATTGGACTACACTCAAGAGATACAGCACGTTTAATTGAAGTATTAAAATCTTTGCGTGATTTGGGAAATACAGTTGTGGTAGTTGAACACGATGAAATGATTATGCGCGAAGCCGATCATATCATTGATATGGGGCCGTTGGCATCTCATTTGGGGGGGGAAGTAGTAGCTGCAGGTAATTACAATATAATTATTGGGGATGATCAAAGCCTTACGGGGAAATATTTAAAGGGTGAATATAAAATTGAATCTCCCAAACAAACACGAAAATGGAATAGTAGTATTAAAGTAGAAGGCGCAAAACAGAACAATTTAAAAAATATAGCTGTTGAATTCCCGCTTCATTTATTCTGTGTAGTAACTGGTGTAAGTGGTAGTGGTAAAACTACTTTGGTAAAACAAATTCTATATCCTGCATTACAAAAAATAAAGGGCGAGTTTTCTGATAAAGTAGGCTTACACAAACAAATAACAGGCGATATAGATGGTATTTCTCAAATTGAAATGATTGATCAAAACCCCATTGGTAAATCATCTCGTAGTAATCCCATCACTTATATTAAGGCCTATGATTCCATTCGCGATTTATATGCTAAACAAGGCTTATCAAAATTACGTGGCTTTCAACCTAAGCATTTCTCTTTTAATGTAGATGGTGGCAGGTGCGATACCTGTAAGGGTGAAGGAGAGCAAATTGTAGAAATGCAATTCTTGGCCGATGTACATTTAACCTGCGAATCTTGTGGTGGTAAGCGTTTTAAAGAAGAAGTATTAGAAGTAAAATATAATAATAAATCGATCCATGATGTATTAGAGATGAGCGTGGATGAAGCCCTTGAATTTTTTAAAGAAGAGAAAGCGATTCGCGTGGCTATCCAACCACTGCATGATGTAGGATTAGGGTATGTAAAACTCGGCCAAAGCAGTGATACTCTTAGTGGAGGAGAAGCCCAGCGGGTAAAGCTGGCCAGCTTTTTAGGCAAAGGCAAGGGTATCGGACATGTACTCTTTATATTCGATGAACCAACCACAGGCTTGCATTTTCATGATATCAAAAAACTACTGAATTCATTTAATGCATTAATTGAGCAAGGCCATTCTTTAATTGTTATTGAACATAATACTGATGTAATAAAATCAGCCGATTGGCTGATTGATATGGGCCCAGAAGCAGGTGATGGTGGCGGTACTTTAGTATATGCAGGAGCTCCAGTAGGTGCTAAAAAAGTAAAGGAGAGTATAACTGGGAAGTTTCTATAAGGAGTCCGGAAGTCGGAGAGTCCGATACCATATTCCTTATACCCTGTTACCTATCACCTTATCCTATCCGCACTCTTTACTAACTTTTCGTCTCTGTAAATAGCACGTATTGCTAAACCTATTAAAAGAGGAATGGCAAAATGTACAATTGAAGTAAGATCTACCCTTGCTTCTGTAAATTTTTGTTCTTCAGTAAGATAGGCGAAGAGTAAAGCAATGGATGCAATACCCGTTGCAATACCAATAAGCATTTGTCGCTTTCTATCTTTAAACATGAAAATAGCAACAAGGGCTGCTACGGCAACTAAAACCGTTAATATCAGTACGATGGTATTATTTGTTGCTACAAACTCAACCCATTCTTTAGTATTGGTGGTTTCATTCAAACGATTACCACTAAAAAAAGATATTTTAAAAGTAGCTATAGTACAAGCGGCTGCAAGTAGTAGCCAAAGACTTTGTATACGTTGAATCATGAGGGTTTATAATTTTATAGTGTTTATAAGTTTATAAAGGATAGGTTATAGTTGTCACCCTGAGCTTGTCGAAGGGTAAACAACTATAAAAGCCTTCGACAGGCTCAGGCTGACATAAGTTATCCCAATTCTGGATATAGTACAAACTGTTCCATAAATGCATTTACTTCTTTTTTCACAGTGCTTATTACGGCTGCATCTTCTGCATTGGTGAGGACATTATCAATTGCATTTACTACAAATTGCATATGCGATTCATTCATGCCTCTTGTTGTAATGGCTGCTACACCAAAACGAATACCCGATGTAATAAATGCACTCTTATCATCAAATGGCACCATATTTTTATTCGCCGTAATATCCGCCTGTACCAATGCTTGCTCTGCTTTTTTACCACTGATATTTTTGTTGCGTAAATCAATCAACATTAAATGGTTATCGGTTCCACCACTAATTATATGATAATCTTTAGCAACAAAAGCAGCGGCCATGGCTTGTGCATTTTTTTGTACTTGTTGCTGATACACTAAAAAATCAGCTGATAAAATCTCCCCAAAAGCAACCGCTTTTGCTGCAATTACATGTTGTAATGGTCCGCCTTGAATACCTGGGAATACAGCCATATCAATGATATTACTCATCATACGAATATTGCCTTTTACATCTTTCAAGCCCCATGGATTTTCAAAATCTTTTTTCATCATAATAATACCACCACGAGGGCCACGTAATGTTTTATGGGTGGTAGAAGTAACAAAATGACAATGTTCAAAAGGTGAGTTCAATAATTTTTTGGCAATTAATCCGGCAGGGTGAGCAATATCTGCCATTACCAAAGCACCTACTTCATCAGCCACTTTACGAATACGTGCATAATCCCAATCTCTGCTATAGGCACTTGCACCACAATAAATTAATTTTGGTTTTACCTCACGCGCTTTTTTCTCCAACATATCATAATCTACCAAACCAGTTTCTTTTACTACCCCATAAAAATGGGGCTGGTATAATTTACCGCTATAATTAACAGCACTTCCATGTGTTAAATGGCCGCCCATACTTAAATCTAATCCTAAAGTAGCATCGCCAGGTTGTAATACGGCTAATGCAACCGCTGCATTAGCTTGTGCACCACTATGTGGTTGTACATTAGCATAATCTACATTAAAAATTTGCTTCAAGCGGTCGATGGCAATTTGCTCGGTTTGGTCTACAATTTCACAACCAGCATAATATCTTCTGCCCGGATACCCTTCCGCATACTTATTAGTCATTACATTACCCATAGCTTGCATTACTTCTAAACTGGTAAAGTTTTCTGAGGCAATCAGTTCTATTCCATGACGCTGACGAGCTAGTTCCTGCTTAATTAAATCGAATACTTGGGTATCTTTTGGCATGTAGATAAATTTTAGGCGAATTTACCATGATTTCCACAAAATTGGGAGAATTCAGGGTATTTACTATTTTCACGTGCGATTTGACTAATGTGTGTATCGTACATGTTGATAATTTGTAGTCAAAAACCTTAAAGACCCCTGATGAAAGCGATTATACCTGTTGCTGGTGCCGGAACAAAATTAAGACCCCATACGTATACACAGCCAAAGGCCCTGATACCTATAGCTGGTAAAACCATTTTAAGTTTTATTGTTGATCAATTACGGGATGCTGGTATCCAAGAATTTATTTTTATTGTTGGCTATTTGGGAGAAAAAATTCAGGATTATGTACAGCAAACATATCCAGATATGACTACCCATTTTGTTTTTCAAAATGAAAGGCAAGGTACTGGTCATGCTATTGAGCTTACCCGCAATATTGTTGGAACTGATGAAGTATTTGTTGCTTTAGGGGATACCATCTGTGAGTACGATGTTCAAGAAGTAGTGAATAGCCCTTATAGTATGTTAGGTGTGAAAAAAGTAGATGACCCACGAAATTTTGGTGTGGCAACAATAGGGGAGGATGACTTTATAGAACAAGTAGTTGAAAAACCGGCTATTCCAAAAAGCAATATGGCTTTGGTAGGATTATATAAAATAAAAGAAACCCATTTTTTGTTTGAGTGTTTGCATCATTTATTTATGCAAGACATAAAAACACAAGGAGAATATAACCTCACCGATGCCCTGGATTGTATGATTAAACGAGGAGCTAGGTTCCAATCATTCAAAGTAAAAAATTGGTTTGATTGTGGAAAGAAAGAAACACTACTCGAAAGCAATGCTACACTACTTAAGAAATTTGGTGGAAATATTAAAGATGGGCATGATTTTAAAGACACTATTATTATTCCACCTGTAAGTATTGCACCTGGTTGTGATATTTCAAATTCTATTATTGGTCCGCATGTTGCCATTGGTGCAAATACATCAATCAAACACTCTATAGTACGTGATAGTATTATTGGCTCTTATACCAATTTATTTGAAGTTGTACTAGATAACTCGCTTATTGGTAGCGATGCGTCGGTAAAGGGGTTGAGCCGGAGTTTAAATATCGGTGATAATACCGAGATTGATTTTGGATAATAGACCTTTTCTAACTTCAAGAAACTCTTCCCAAATTTCTTTTACTATTTCTCCTGCGGGTTTTATAGAATGAATGAGTGATGCTACTTGTCCAATTTCCAACTCGCCTTCTTGCATATCTCCTTCAAACATACCTTTTTTGGCACGCGCTCTTCCTAGTATAGTTTGTAATTCTTCGCTGCTTGCGCCACGTTGCTCTGCTTCTTCTATCTGCTTACAAAAATCATTCTTCAATAAACGAACAGGTACTAACTTTTTCATGCTCAGTTTTGTATCTCCTTCGCCTGCGGCAATAATGGCTTCTTTAAAATGAATATGTGAAGATGCTTCAGGTGTGCAAACAAATCTGCTACCAACCTGTACAGCATCTGCGCCAAGCGCAAATACAGCCAGCATTTGTGCACCCGTTGCAATACCACCGGCGGCAATTACGGGTATATTTACTGCTGCTTTAACGGCTGGTATTAATACAAGTGTTGTAGTTTCTTCTCTACCATTATGTCCGCCTGCTTCAAACCCTTCTGCCACCACTGCATCACAACCTGCTTCTTCCGATTTTTGGGCAAACTTTGTACTACTTACTACATGTACTACTTTAGTACCGGCTGCTTTCAATGTACTTGTCCATGTTTTTGGATTACCGGCGCTGGTGAAAACTATTGGTACTTTTTCTTCGAGAATAATTTGAATATGTTGATCTAAATCGGGATAGAGTAAGGGTAAATTTACACCAAAAGGCTTATCAGTAGCAGCTTTGCATTGTTGTATATGTTCTCTTAATATAGGTGGGTACATGCTGCCTGCACCAATGATACCTAATCCGCCGGCATTGCTTACGGCACTTGCTAATTTCCATCCACTCGCCCAAATCATCCCTGCTTGAATAATAGGGTATTCGATGTTGAAGAGTTTACAGATGGGGTTGGTAGAAAACATAGGTGGAAGGGTTGAGGTGTAAGGTATAGGGTTTAAGGTATAAACTGTAAGGTAAAAGGGTTAGATTATTCTTTCCTTATAGCTTCTAGCTTCCCCCTTCCTCCTTATACAAATAAAACGAATTCGCTTGCGATAAACAAGTTACGGTTAAATCATTGATACATACATGGGCTGGTAATGTGGCTGTATAAAAAATGATATCAGCAATATTTTCAGCATCTAATGCTTTATAACCTTCATATACTTTGGCCGCTTTTGATGCATCACCTTTATAGCGCACTACTGAGAACTCTGTATCAGCAGCACCTGGGTGTATAGCCGTTACTTTTATTTTATAGGGAAGCAAATCAATACGCATAGCTTTGCTAATGGCATCAACGGCATGCTTACTTGCACAATATCCATTGCCATCCTTATATACTTCTTTACCTGCGGTAGACCCAATATTGATGATATGTCCTTTTCCTTGTTTAATAAATAAAGGCAATACAGCTTTACTCATATATAACAAGCCTTTTAGGTTGGTATCAATCATGGTATCCCAATCATCCAAAGAAGCATTTTCGAATGAATCTCTTCCTAATGCAAGACCTGCATTGTTTAACAATACATCAATTTTTTGCCATGCTGTGGGTAACTGCTCAATAGCATTAAACACTTGTTCTTTGATTTGCACATCAAAATGCAATGGTAGTACATCAATCCCAAATTCGGTATGTAATTGATTGGCTAGTTTTTCTAAGCGGTCTTTTCTTCTTCCTGTAATAATACAGTTCCAACCTGCTTTTGCAAATTGTTTAGCGCTTGCTTCTCCAAAACCAGCGGTAGCTCCGGTAATTAATATTATTTTTTTCATAGTTTCTTACTATGTAAAAATAGTGATCTAACGAATTAAAACAACGGTTCCTTTTCGGTAAACTTTTTTGCCTAAATAATCAGTTCCTTCCGTTTGATATACATAGGCGCCAGCAGCTTGTAGTACACCATTATACGTGCCATCCCAACCCTTCTCCAACTCGGTTGTGCGATATACTAATTGCCCCCATCTATTGTATATGCTAAAATAACTGAGTGTACTAATAGCTATTGTAATTGGTTTAAGAATATCATTCTTGCCATCTCCATTTGGGGTAAAGCCGGATGGAACTAAAATATCCGGACCACTTCTCACCACTTTTAATTTTATATCATCTTCTGCAAAACAACCACCGGCAGTCGTAACTCTTACCGTATAAAGTATGGAATCAAATTGATTATCTAAAGTAGCAATAGGGTTAGTAATACTTGTATTATTTAATCCGGTAGAAGGTGTCCATAAAACAACACCATTCGTAATATTCGTTAATGCATTTAATTGTACAGGTTGATTCGGAACTACCAATGTATCTTTTCCTGCATATAATTGAATACGCGGTGTAACGCTAATAAGTACTGAAGCAGTTACAGGTTTATTACAACCCATAGTATCCTGCGCAATTAAATAATACCTTGTTGATCTTGATGGTGCTACGATAGGATTAAGGGTAGATGCATTAAACATATTTGTGGTTGGCGACCATCGAAAACTGGAACCTACATAAGTGCCAGAAAGCTGGTATCTGGTATCAAAACAAATAGTGGTATCGGGCCCTAAAAATGCTTGTGGGTAAGGGGCTTGATTAATAGTTACGGAGTCGCGTGCCTGGCAATAACCTAAGTTTGCGGTTACATAATATTTAGTGCGCGTAAGCGGCCTAACGAACGGGTTTTTTACTTGTGCAACTGTTTCATTGGTGCTGGCCGTCCACCGATAACTTAATGCATAACTTACCGGTTTCAACTGCACCGTATCGGTTAAACAAATGGTAGTATCTATACCAGCATCTACCGTAATAAATGGTAAAACATTTACAGTAACGGTATCACTATTCGAACAACCATTATCATTTACCGTTACATAATACTGGGTAGTATCTCTTGGAAAAACAATTGGTGAAGTGCTATTCGGATTGATAATGCGGAGTCTGTTAGCAGCATTACTTACCGTCCAGCTAATCGTACCTGAACCGATATTGGCGCTTAGTGGTAAAGAATCAATACTACAAATTAGTGTGTCTTTAAAGGCGAGGTTTAATGAAGGCTTATCTAATACAGTTAATGGTTTTACTAATGTATCAATACAACCTTTGCTATTGGTAACGATTAATTGTACTTGTGCAGTAGTTGGTGTGGGATATTTCCAAACACTATCTTTTCTGCTTGCTGTATCTGCATTGGTTGTAAGATCTCCAAAATCCCATTTCCAACTATCTACTACACCATATTGAGTAGTAGTGGCATCCCTGAATTGATAGTTATTCGAAAAACAACTTCCAATTACATTGAAGGCGGGTACAAATCCAGGATAAATTTTTACTTGTGCGATTGCAGAATCTCTACAGCCACCCGTATTTGTTACTAATAATTTCATGGTATACGTACCAGTGTCTTTATACGTATAAGTAGGAGTTGGATTGGTTGATGTATCGGTTGTTGAATTAGTTACACCAAAATCCCACAAATAGGAGGTGGCAGCACTCGATGATTCATTTTGAAAACTCATCGTATATCCATCACAGGTAATATAACTGGGCTTAAGTGCGGCTGCTGATAAGGAACAGTCGGCAACCGTAATATGTATCTCTTTTTTGGTAGTGCCAATCAATACGCCATTTCTAAATTCACTAGCACAAACACCTACTACATAATCACCAACAGTACCCGGAGCAATACCACTTATTAAACCTGTTTTGGCATTAATAGTTACTGCTGAACCCATTGGACTATTACCATCATATGGACTTTGATAAGAAATATTGTTGTATGGCGGTGTTGCAGGTGGGTTTGGGCGAGCTGTGTTGGTTCCAGTTCCTGCTGATTGCCCACCACCGTCGAGGCCATTACAAAAAGCGTATGATAATGAATCGCCGTCTGTATCAGTGGCTGAAAAATCAAAAGTAAAAGGTGTATTATAACAAACAACAACTGTATCTTTTTGTGCAAATGCGGGGCTATTGTTATTTCTATAAGTAACGTTACTAATGTTTCCGGGAATAGTTGTACTATAGGTAACGCCTACAGAATTTGATGGCGGAGATACATTGGCAATACCATTTATTCTACAACATCTTTGTACAGCCAATGTATAACCTGCAGCAATATCTGGCAAGTCAACCTCCATGGCATAGATATCAATAATATAATTAGCTCTAGGCCTTCCCGAAATGCAAGGATCGAAAGTAGTTTTAAACATTAATGTAAAACTGCTTCTAGGAATGGTAAGTGCTTGTACCAACACATTTGATGATGAGTTAAATATGCCTAGGAACACTTCTTGATCCCTTTGTCCTGAATTATTGATAGAAGAAGAATCTAAGTATTGTCTAACCGTAATTCTATATTTTGAAGTGTTGGCAGTTGCTCCATTTCCTAAATACTCGTACTGTATCCATCCACCCTTTAAGTGATTGGCACTAGCCGTATAGGCAAAAGCAGTAAAAAAAATGAATAGCAGAAGTCGATCTCTCATCGGGGTTCGAAATTACCATATAAAGAACCAAAACTCATCATTTTGGCTGCTTGCTTTGTTAAAGTGTTGGTTAAAATAGTTGTTTAACGGATAAGCACCGATGTGCCCTTCCTAAAAATAATTTTTCCGGTATAATCTTTCCCTTCGGTTACATATACATAAGCCCCACCTGGCATTGGTGTACCATTAAAAATTCCATTCCAGCCCTCACCTATATTACTGGTTTGATACATAAGCTCTCCCCATCTATTGAATACCCGGAAATAATTAATTGTACTGATGCCTATTGGAATAGGTCGAAGCAAATCATTCTTGCCATCTCCATTTGGGGTAAAGCCGGAAGGAACAAAAATATTTGGCCCTTTTTTAAAGATACGAACCATTATTTGGTCTTCTCCCAAACAAGCACCTCCATTAGTTCCTACAACACGGTATAAAACAGAATCAATACCTTCTCCATATGTGGCAATAGGATTGGCAATAGTGCGGTCATTTAATCCTATGCCCGGGCTCCAAAAATAATTATCTGCGCCAGTTGCTAATAATTGTAATGGCTGTCCGATAGATACTGCAGTATCATTGCCTGCATTTACAGCTACCACGGGCACAACAGTAATATGGATGCTATCTATACTAGGTTTATTACAACCAATGGTATCTCTTACAGTTAAAGTATATGCGGTATTTCGCGATGGTGCTATAGTAGGGTTCAGTGTATTTGCATTTATCATCGCATTTGTAGGTTGCCACATAAAACTACTTCCTACGATATTTGCACGCAAAACAATTTTTGTATTAGCACATATGGCGGTATCATTACCTATATTGGCAACCGGGTAGGGTATGGATCGGATATGAACACTATCTCTATGCTCACATTTACCCAAATTGGCAACTACATAATAAGTAGTATTGGTAAGCGGTTTTACAAATGGCGTTTTAACTGATGATATAATATCTCCACGGTTACTAGTCCATTGAAATTGTAATGCTTCACTTACTGCTTTTAATTGTACAGAATCTGTTCGGCAAATGATTGTATCCATACCTGCATCAACCCTTATAAAAGGTAATACATTAATAGTAACCGTATCTGTATTCACACAACCATTATCGTTTACGGTAACAATATAGTTGGCAGTGTCTTGCGGAAAAACCAATGGCCTGTTCGTATTCGGGAAAAGAATCCGGTTATTTGGCTGCCAAGAAAAAATGCCAGTTGTTTGGGTTACTGGAATAGCCAAGGTATCAATACTGCAGATTAATGTATCTCTAAAAGGTAATTGAATAAATGGCTTATCGCTAACAGGTAAATTAAAAAATGAACTATCAATACAGCCTTTAGTATCACCACTAATAAGTAACACTCGTTTAGTGGAAGAAGTTCCATACTTATATGCCGCATTTTTTGTTATTGAAGTATCTGCAAGGGTTGTTTCATCACCAAAATTCCATTTCCAAAAATTAACAATACCCAATACTGAACTTGTAGTGTCTTTGAATTGATAAGGATTTAATATACAACTACCCTGTACAGTAAAGCCTGGTTTAAAACCTGGATAAACAAGTACTCGTGCCGTATCATTGCCAATACAACCACGCGGACCCGTTACTGTTAAACTTGCTAAGTATGTTCCAGGATTTTTATAAGTATGCAATACCGAGCCTGATTGCGGATGGATATTTACTAAAGAATCCCCAAAATTCCATACATAACTGGTAATGCCAGATGCAGCTGAGCCATTTTCAAAAAGAACAGTATAGTCTTTACACTGAATAATTTTTTCTGGTAAGTTGGCCTCAATGAGGTCGCAACTTTTTACTTCTAAAATAAAATCTTTTCGATGTTCACTGAATGGCACATTGTTTCTCCATTCTGTTATACAAACACTCACCACATATTTACCTTCTGGAGGAGCAGTACCTGAAATAATACCGGTATTAGGATCAATAGTTACAAAAGCTCCTAAGGGTGATGAACCAGCATAAGGTGCTGAATAAGGAACCGGTTGCTGACTTAAAATATTGGGTGGTAAAGCGAGGTTTGTACTGCCACCTGCAAACGCATCACAAAATGAGTAAGTAAGCACATCATTATCTGCATCTTCAGCCCCAAAATCGAGTGAAAATTTCTTGGTAGCACAAACAAGTGCTGTGTCTTTTACATTAAACTGTGGACTACTATTACTTCCATTTGGAAGCAATAATGAACCAGGAATTTTTGTACTATAATTGCTGCCAATACTAGTACTCTGACCAAGATTTGTAATGAAATCAACCCTACAACAACCTAAACGTGATAAGGTGTAGCCAGCAGCATTATTTGGTAAAGTAACAATATTACTAAAAATGGCTACTTCATAACAAACATTAATATTTCCGGTTAAACAGGGGAAAGAAGTGGTATTCAGTCGGAGTGTATTAATTGGCCCCTCTAATGATAATGGCAAATTTCTCAGTATTAAGCCATTTTCATAAATACCCACCGTTACAGATTCATTGGTGAGAAGCGGACCGGTTGAACTACAATCTCTAAATAATCTTAAAGCAACCCGATAATTCTTACTATTCCCATCTGGCGTGCTATTCAAAAATGTATAATAAAGTTCACCCCCTGCTATATGTCGGGCAGCAACTTGTAAGCAACAAGCGATAGTGATAAGAAGAATTAAATATTTTTTCATGATCAGTCAATCACTTCTTCCAGAAACTGAAGAAGGTATTGATTGAGTAGTTGCGGGGCTTCTAGCATACTCATGTGGCCTACATTCTCCAGTACATGAATATACGACTTATTAGGCAGATGTGATTGGGCTAGTAAATCTGTTAAAGGGGCAGCAATATCTTCCGTTCCCGCAATAAACAGAACCGGCGTATGGGCCTGCTCTAATATATTAGTTCTATCAGGCCTATCTCGCATGGTGGCATAATAAGCCTGTAATGAAGTAGTTAGAAATAAACTCGATTTATCTATAAGCGTTGTAATTTTTTCTGGTATCTTTTTCTTTGAATCCTCAGCGAATAAATTAGGGATGGTAGTTTTTAAAAAAGCATAAGCACCATAATTACCCATTACCTCAATACCCTTGGTGCGCGTTTGTTTTTTTTCAACTGAATCTGCGTAAGCAGTGGAGTGAATAAGTCCCCAGGCTTTTAAATATTGCGGATATTTTTCAGCAAAACACAAACTAATATAACCACCCATACTATGACCTAATAAAATACATGTATCAATATTTTCATGATGCAATAATGAATGTACTACATCTGCCATTGATTCAATAGTAATCGGTAATTCATTGAGCGTAGTAGATTCACCAGTACCCGGCAAATCAGGAACTAGCACTCTATATTTTTTTGAAAGTTCAATTACTTGTGTATCCCATATACTTCTATCTTCCCCGAAGCCATGTAACAAAACGATAGGAAAGCCATAGCCTATATCTTCATAAAAAAGTGTTAGCGTATGTAATTCAATTTTTTTGATTGCACTCATAACGCCGATTGCTTAGTAAACCATTTTGCTACAATTATTGAATAAGTAATGAAAAGTATCAGTATGATGGTTATACCGGTAGCTAATGTATATATATAATCACCATATTCTGTATAAAAACTAATATTGGTAAAGTTGGGAATCGTTGCTTTTACATAACCCTGTTTATCCCAATCTAGTGAATCAACTATATTCCCTTTATTATCAATGATAGCCGAAATGCCCGTATTGGCGCTGCGTACAACCCATCTATTGTTCTCAATAGCCCTCAATTTTGCATAGGCTACATGCTGTTTATAACCAGCTGTATTCCCCCACCAACCGTCATTGGTTACTATGCTTAGTACAGTAGCTTTTTGTTGTACATAGCTTCTTATATAATCGCCATAAATACTTTCATAACATATAATGGGTGCAGCTATATAATTTGTATCGGTTGATGTAAATACTTCCGCATTTTCGGAGCGACCGTATCCGCCTGTAGTACCACCAAATTTTTCAAATAGGGGAGCTAATATATTTAAAAAAGAAGGTAAAGATTCTACACCCGGTACCAATTTACTTTTGTTATAAAATGCTAATGGGGTATTGGCTTTTATCATAACAGCTGCATTAAAAGCATCATAATAACTACCATCATTCATGCGCCTAGCGGTACTTGTTTCTTTAATTGCACCATAATTTTTATAGGTTTCAATGCCAGAAACTAGTGAAAGGGAAGGATGTTTTTGTATGAATGAAAAAATAGGTTGATAATAATTGTTTTGTGTAACCAAATTTTGCCATTCACTCACGCTCATGGCTGTTTCCGGCCATTGTACTATTACCGTATTACTATCAATGGCTTTCTCCGTTAAGGATAGTAAGATACTTATTTGAGAGGCTGCTGTTTCAATTGAAAATTTTGCATAAGGATCTATGTTCGGTTGAATAGCCACCATATTCTTTGTGGCTGAAGTTGAGGAGGTATTATTTTTTAGTAATATCGAACTTCCTATATATAGGCTAATAGGTAATAGCAATACCGATGCCGCACGAAGCATAGCATGTGGCCATTTTGTATGTGCCGAAATGGTTCTTATAGCAATAACGATAAAAACATTTTCTAATAAAACAAATAAACTGCCTCCTCCAACACCTGTAAAACTATACCATTGCGTAAATGAAGTATAGTTAGCAAAAACATTTCCTAAGGTTAACCAAGGCCAGCTTAATTCCCAGTTCAAATGAATATGTTCAAAACACAGCCAGTAAATTACAAAAATGAATAATGAAGTATTTGGTTTGAAATACTGTGTTGCCTGTTTGTAGCCCATCCAAGGAATACACATGAGCAAACTATTAACAATAATAGCACTCATGCCGCCAATAAGTGTTGAATTACAAACCCACCATGTAGTGCCTATATTCCAAATAAGCATGGAGAGGAAAATAAGCAAAAAGAAACTTCTCTTTTTTATTTTTTCAGCTGCCAAAAAAAATAGCGGCACAAAACCTACACAACTTAAAAAAGCAAATGGTAGTGGCGGCCATGCAATAATCAATAATAATCCGCTGAGTAAACTGTATACCCAATATTTTTTTGAAGCATAATTGGTAGTGGCACTTATCATAAATACTCCTTAATTCTTAACTCTTAATTCCTAACTCTTTACTTCCTACTATAATTAGGTGCTTCTTTGGTGATATCAATATCATGTGCATGACTTTCTTTCATGCCCGCATTGGTGATTTTTACAAAAGTAGCTTGCTGTAATGCTGCAATATCTTTCGCCCCACAATAACCCATACCCGATCTTAAACCGCCAACATATTGATAAATAATTTCACTTAAACTTCCTTTATAAGCAACCCTACCTTCAATACCTTCTGGTACAAATTTTTTAATATCTGCTTCTACATCTTGAAAGTATCTATCGCCACTACCTTGGCTCATCGCCCCCAAACTTCCCATGCCACGGTACTCTTTGAATTTTCTGCCTTCATAAATAATGGTATCACCCGGGCTTTCTTCCACACCGGCAAATACACTTCCCATCATTACCAGATCTGCACCAGCGGCCAATGCTTTTACCATATCGCCTGTATAGCGAATACCCCCATCAGCAATAAGCGGAATACCTAATGGTTTCAATGCTTTGGCAGCTTCCATAACGGCCGTAAGTTGGGGTACACCAGCACCCGCAACAATACGGGTAGTACAAATAGAACCCGGACCAATACCTACTTTTATACAATCGGCGCCAGCTTCGGCCAATGCTTTAGCCCCAGCTGCTGTTCCAATATTACCTGCTATAATCGGTAGTGTTTTAAAATTCTTACGTAATGCTTTCAAAGCCTGTATAACCCCTTTGCTATGGCCGTGTGCACTATCTAAAGTTACAATATCTACACCCACTTGTTGTAATGCGGCTGCACGCTCCATTAAATCATTGGTAATGCCCAAAGCAGCCCCTACCAATAACCTACCTAATCCATCTTTCACCGCATTTGGGAAATTTAAAATATCTCGATAGGTAATTAGTCCGATTAATTTACCCTGTTTATTTACCACAGGTAATTTTTCAATTTTATGCTGCCGAAGAATTTTTTCTGCTTTCTTTAAATCCGTGCCTTCTGGTGCAATAATCAGGTTTTCCTTTGTCATTACTTCTTTCACCTGCCTGCGCATATCTGTTTCAAAACGTAAATCACGATTGGTAAGGATACCTACTAATTTCCCCCCCTTATCTACAACTGGAATACCGCCAATTTTGTTTTCTTTCGGGTCGATGATCATACCGCTTTCACTGCGTTTTACTTTACGCACTTGCTCGGCTTGCTTTTCAATACTCATATTTTTGTGTAGAATACCTAACCCACCTTCACGTGCTAATGCTATCGCCAAATTGGCTTCTGTAACGGTATCCATGGCTGCAGAGAGCATGGGAATATTAAGCGATATGTTTTTGGTTAGCCTTGTACGCGTACTCACCTCACGGGGAAGTATATCACTATACGCAGGCATTAGTAAAACATCATCGAAGGTTAGCCCTTCACCAAAAAGTCGGGAGTTGTTGTTCGCAGAAATGGAACGGGTAAGCTTTGTTGCCATGTGCAAAGATAGCGCAAGGTTTAAATTGCTTCCAAATTAATTCTGTTACCTTTGTACCAGTAATGTTGCAATCGAATTCTACCACCAATCATCGTTTTTTTACTTTCCAGTTTGCACTACTCTGTTTGAGTAATGTATTATTTGCAACCAGCTTTAATATGATGATCCCCGAATTACCTGGCTATCTTACTATGTTAGGTGGGGCTGAATACAAAGGATTAATTATCGCCCTTTTTACATTGATGGCAGGCATATCTCGCCCCTTTAGTGGTAAGCTTACAGATACGGTGGGTAGGGTACCTGTTATGATATTTGGCTCACTTACTTGTGTTGTATGTAGTTTATTATATCCAGTACTCACGTCGGTAGCAGGTTTTTTATTCCTTCGTTTTCTACATGGTTTTTCAACTGGCTTTAAGCCAACAGCCACAGCCGCTTATGGGGCCGATGTAGTGCACGAATCGCGTAGGGGAGAAGCAATGGGTGCATTAGCAATCGGGTACACGCTTGGCTCATCGGTGGGCCCGGTAATAGGTAGCTTTTTCGTAGCTAAATATGGTTATGATATCATGTTCTACGCCTCTTCGGTATTTGCATTGGGATCAGTAGTTATTTTGTATAATGTAAAAGAAACATTAGCTGAGCCTGAAAAATTTAAGCCGGCTTTGTTAAAAGTTAATCGAAATGAAATTTTTGAGAAAAGTGCTTTACTACCCGCCATTACAACGGTACTTCTGTGTTTTTCTATTGGTACTGTACTCACTATTGCACCAGATTTAAGTGAGCATTTAGGTTTGCATAATAAAGGAATATTCTTTGCTTTTTTTACGATTGCCTCTTTAGTAATTAGATTATTAACCGGAAAACTATCTGATAAAATAGGAAGAATTCCTATGCTATTTATCTCTTCTATAGCTTTGGTAATTGGCATGATCGTTTTAGCTATTGCCCATTCAGTAACCATGATGTTAATTGGATCAGTTATTTATGGGTTGAGTTGGGGGGTGAATAGTCCTACAATTACGGCCTGGACGGTAGACCTTGCTTCTCCTGAAAATAGAGGTAAAGCCATAGCTTCCATGTATATAGCATTAGAAATTGGTATTGGTGGTGGTGCATTGATATCAGCGGCTATCTATCAAAATAATCCTGCCAATTTTGTGTATGCGTTTGCCCTACCAGGATTTCTGGCGCTGGTTACTTCTATACTCCTGTACAATTGGCATAAACAAGCAGCTACAAAAGCATAATTTTTTTTCCAGGCAGAATGGTAATGATTTGTTCTAGCTCTAAGATTAATAAGCCTGCCGACAAATCAGCATCGGATAAGGCTAGTTTACTTTTTAATTCATCCATATAAATAGCGTTTCTTTCTTTCACAACTTCTACAATACGGAGCATATCAGCTGATAAATTTGTTAATGCTAATTGTTGTGATTGGATTTTCTTTTTAGGTTGAATCCATTTAAGTATTTCTAATAAATTATCAATACCCGTATATACCGTTGCTTTATTTTGTTCTATTAATTGTAAGCAGCCACTGCTTTTTTCATCATGTATTCGCCCCGGTATCGCAAACACTTCTCTATTATAATGAAAAGCCATATCTGCGGTAATCATACTACCCCCTTTGTTAGCTGTTTCAATTACAATCGTTGCATCGGCCAAGCCAGCAACAATTCTGTTTCGGCGAGGGAAATTGTGTTTATCTGCTTTTACACCTCTCCCAAATTCTGTTAGTAATGCCCCTTGTAATATAATTTCTCGGGCTAGTTGTTTATGCTGGGCAGGATACATTTCATTTAGTCCATGCGCTAGTACCCCAATAGTAGGTAATTTATTGATAAGCGCTGCTTTATGTGCAATTGCATCTATGCCAAAAGCTAAACCACTCACAATAGTGATATCTTTTGGTAGCGCAGCTATTAACTGTTCGGTAATATTTTTACCATAAGTAGTATTATTTCTTGTGCCAATAATACTTAGCATTTTGGTATTATTCAGGGGTGTATGCCCCTTCTCATATAGTAAGATGGGTGCATCTACACAAGAAGCTAATTTAGTAGGATAGGCTTTTTCATTTACACAATAAATTTGAATATGATGCTGCTCTGTAAAACGAAGTTCTTCTTCAACCAAAGTAAAATCATCCCAATCTTTTATTTTCTTGGCTACAATTTCTCCAATGCCTTCTACTTGTTGTAAATCTTTTTTTTTGGCTTTGAATATAAGCGCCGCCTCTCCAAAATGGTCTAATAATCTTCGTTGAAGTATAGGGCCAGTTTCTGGAATAATACTCAAAGCAATTTCGTGCCAATATTGTTTTTGCATTTGGCAAGCTGCTTAAAAAGCAGGAAAAACTATTAGGTATTTATACGCTAAATTTTGGTTATTGTAACGGTCGTTCTGCGGTTAATTGCCCTACCAGTTTCCGTTTTATTATCTGCAAGCGGTTTTGCGCTTCCATAACCTTTGTATTGAACCCGATTCGCAGCAATACCTTTATTAATTATATAATGCGTAATTGATTTTGCTCGCTCAGTTGATAATTTAATATTGTCTTCTGGCTTGCCAATATTATCCGTATGTCCGCTAATCTCAATTTGTAATGACGGATTTTCTTGTAAAACTTGTACCAATTTATCTAATTCAATATTCGCCCCAGTGGGTAACTCATAGGCATTGGTATTGAATTGAATATTGTTGAAAACATAATTTGCGTTCAGCTCAATCGGCTGTAGTTGTATATTTTTTTTATGCACCTGAGCCATGATTGTAAGGCTTTTTGCATAGTGATAGCTTCAATATGCTATTAGTGTACTGTAATTTTTGAAAATCATATATGAAATTCACGGTTCGAAACAGCATAGCCCAAAACAACACTCGGGCCAAGGAAAGCGAACATCTGTAGAATAAATTGTCTTCCTTTCCATAATACCTTGATATATTAACACTCCCGCACAAGGCAACTGGGATGTGTAATTTTACATGTATGCAATGTAGTATGTATGTCAGCACTCAGTAAGTGGTTGCGTGTTTGCTCTACGTCTACGTGAGTGCATTGAGGCATCTGTGAGACCCATTTGAGCGCCCCCCTCATACCCCCCTTTACCATGCCTCATACTAGATAGGCTGGGGGCTCATAGTCTACTGTCTCTGCTCATCATGGACCACGCTGAGTGTGTAGTGCAAAAAAACTGTAAATATATGTATGTATTTTCGGCCATATGTTTTGTACTAGAACGTTGCCTAGAGCCGCCATGCCAAATTGTAAATATTGATATAGTTAGTGGACACCAGGGTATAGGTGTATAGCAAAGTTTTAGTATCTTACCACAGTGTAACTTGTATATCTTGAGCATCGTTTATTTAGCAGAATTCAGTATCGTCCACAGTATATAGTGAGTATCTGCCTAGGGGTGGTGATTTTTCATATATAGACAGAGCTTGGTTATATGGGTTTATTCTATGTGTTGATGCATGTACCCCCCTACATTGATCTTATTGAGTGTGATTTTTAGCATCTTACCATGTACCTGACCCAGGATATCTTTTTGGGCTCCTTTACATGTTTTGTGTAGGGTTGAGTCACCATCAGGCTCTTTTTTTGAGATGGATGGGTTAACTTTGATATATATATATATATATATATATATTGCAGTTGCTCCCCCTCTATCCAAACTATTCATGGCGGTTATGAATAGGAGATTGACTACTGTC
>JBDKJW010000006.1:0-27444 GCA_039796395.1 Bacteroidota bacterium | reverse complement strand
TGCAGCTATTCAAGGCGCCGTACTAACTGGTGAAGTAAAAGATGTGTTGTTATTAGATGTTACACCATTAAGCTTGGGTATTGAAACGATGGGTGGTGTAATGACTACCATGATTGCTTCTAACACAACTATTCCTACGAAGAAAACAGAAGTATATTCTACCGCTAGCGATAACCAACCTGGTGTACAAATACATGTATTACAGGGAGAGCGCCCAATGGCTAATCAAAACAAAAGTTTGGGTATGTTTAACCTAGATGGTATACCACCAGCCCCAAGAGGTGTTCCACAAATTGAAGTAACATTTGATATTGATGCGAATGGTATGTTGCATGTAAGCGCAAAAGATAAGGGAACTGGTAAAGAGCAGAAGATTAGAATTGAAGCAGGAAGTGGTTTGAGTAAAGAAGAGGTTGAAAAAATGAAGGCAGAAGCTAAAGCGAATGAATCAGCAGATAAAGAAGCTAGAGAGAAGGTTGAAAAAATTAATCAAGCCGATAGCTTAATCTTCCAAACTGAAAAGCAATTCAAAGAGTTTGGCGATAAAATTCCAGCGGATAAAAAAGGCGCTATTGAAACGGCATTAACAAGTTTGAAAGAAGCGCATAAGAATCAAGATATCCCTGCAATTGATGCTGCGATGGCTGACATGAATACTGCATGGACAGCAGCTAGTGAAGATATCTACAAAGCTCAACAGGCCGCTGGCCCACAACCTGGTGCTGAACAAGCTACTGGTGCTGAAAATGCACAAGCAAGCAGTGATACCGTTGAGGATGCACAGTTTGAAGAAGTAAAATAAAATGGGCTTATATATGCTCTTAAACCCTGCGCCCAGCGCAGGGTTTTTATTTACTTTGGCTTTATCACCGTTCCTCTTAATATGGTTATTTCATGCTCATAGCTTTGTAACTCTTTATGCAAAGCAATAATTTGTAACTGTTCTTCATAGCTGGCATTTTCCATATCGCGCATCAAGTCGGTAAACATTTTTTGAAATTTGCGAAGCTTATAATAAGCAATACTCAATTGCGCATCATTCACTGAGTTATCTTTATGAACACTTTCTTTATTGCCTAGTTTTTCATCCCAACGGCTACTCAGTTCATGTTGTGAACTACTTATTTCAACGGCAATTGACCTTACTAATTCATTTTCATGATAGATTAATGTTTTACTCGTTGGTTGTTGCCCAATACTATATAACTGCAAGTAAATATTTAAAACAGTATCTAAGTTTGGGTTGGTAAAATGAAATTGTAATAATTCCCCAAAAATATAATCGGCAATTGTTTTGGTTTCATCAAATGGCTTGAACCCGTGCTCAAATAAAATTTTTAAAATATTCTTTTCAAACACATCATCTTGCTGTAACAAATCTTCAGCACTATCGGGTTCATAGATTTTATTAACTGCGCCTTGAGCAATCGTATGGGCTTCTTCAAAGGGTAATTTTTTTTCTTCCTTCGAAATCTTATCACGTTTAAACTTATTCACTAAATTGGTAAAACCTGCTTCATCAATTTTGAGCAAAGCGGCACACTGACGAATATAATCTTGCTGCCGGGTAAAGTCTTCTGCCTTATTTATTTTACTTAAGGTTTCTGCCAATTGATTTACTACCGCACTTTTGCGCGTAACATCTGTGCCAGCTTCCTTCAACAATACGTCTAATTGAAAAAGAATAAAATCTTTTTTGTTCGATGCAACAAATGCATTGAAGGCCGTGCTACCTGTTTTGTTTACATAACTATCTGGGTCTTCACCATCAGGTATTAATACCAATCGTACGTTTAATCCTTCTTCCAGCGCTAAATCTAATCCACGTAAAGCAGCTTTAATACCAGCATTATCGCCATCATAAATAATCGTAAGATTATTCGTGTATTTTTTTACTAAACGTAACTGATCAATCGTTAATGAAGTGCCACCACTTGCTACTACATTCTCAATACCCGCTTGATGTAAACTTATTACATCCGTATATCCTTCTACTAGCAAACACTCATCGGCTTTATCAATGGCCATGCGTGCAAAATAAGAGCCGTATAAAATTTTACTTTTGATGTAAATTTCATTCTCGGGAGTATTGATATACTTTGGTGCTTTATCGTTTTTGCCAATAATCCGAGCGCCGAAACCAATTGTTTTACCAGTGTTATTATGAATAGGGAAGATGATACGTCCACGATAATTATCAATCAGTTCATCTGTATTGCGTATACTAACTAAACCTGTTTTTGGTAATAGCTCTTTATTAAATTGATTTGTTAATAGTGCTTGTGTTAAGTTATCTTTTGCTTGTGGATTGTATCCTAGGTTAAATTTTTTGATGGTGTCCTCTCTAAATCCGCGTTCCTTTAAGTAGGAAAGCGCGATGCTTTGTCCTTCTTCCGTATCTAATAATTGTTCAGAGAAAAATTTTTGTGCAAAGTGATTAATAGCATGTAAACTATCATTCACTTGTTGTTGCATTACTTGCTCGGGTGAACGTTCTGTTTCTTCAACCTCAATATTATACCTCGCCGCTAGCCATTTAAGTGCTTCAACATAACTATATTTTTCATGCTCCATTAAGAAGCCAATCGTATTACCGCTTTTGCCGCACCCAAAACATTTATAAATTTCTTTAGCAGGAGATACCGTGAAGGAAGGGGTTTTTTCGCCGTGGAACGGACAAAGGCCTAAGTAGTTTGCACCTCTTTTTTTGAGTTTAATAAATTCACCTAATACATCAATAATATCAATGCGAGCGGTTATTTGTTGTATGGTTTGCGGTGAAATCATTGCTATGGGGCTGCTAAATTAGGCTTTGCGGGAAATAAATTTTGTGTTTTTTCTATAAAGTCTATTTACTTTTAAGGATGCTTAAGAAAGAACGCCAGGCGTATATTATTCAACAAATTAATATACACAACAAAGTTTTGTCATCCGATTTGGGTACGCAGCTTGATGTATCGGAAGATACGATTCGTAGAGATTTGCAAGAATTAGCAGAGGAAGGAAAATTGATAAAAGTACATGGCGGTGCTTTAGCCAAATCCTTTCATTTTACGATTGAGAGTAGGAATGTTTATTCATTGAATGAAAAGTTGGTGATTGCCCAGAAAGCCATTCAGTTAATAAAAGATGGTACAATGGTGGTTATATCTGGTGGCACAACAATGCGTGAAGTGGTAAAAATGTTACCTCCCGATTTAACTGCAACCTTTGTTACACCCAATGTGCCTATTGCACTAGAGTTGTTAGAGCACCCAAACGCGGAAGTCATTTTCCTGGGTAATAAGCTACTTAAAAGTGCCCAAATGGCTGTAGGGGCCGAAGTAGTACAACGATTATCGAGTATCAAGGCCGATTTATGTTTATTGGGTACGAATAGTATTGATGCTGTAGAAGGAATTACTGATTTGGAGTGGGAAATTATTGAAGTAAAGAAAGCGATGATTGCATGTGCGCAAAAAACAGTATCTCTATCTATATCTGAGAAACTTAATACCGTACAGCGTTTGCGGGTATGTGGGTTAAGTGATATTGATACGCTGATTACTGAATTAGATGCGAGCGATACTCGCTTAACTGCATATAAGGAAGCCGGGGTTACAGTGATTTAGTAAACAAGTATACTACCCAACTTGATAATCAGGGTTATTTAGCGGCTAAATATGTATTATTTACACGACGAAACGTGCATAAAAATATGCATTTTATTGCTGTATTTTTTCCATGCTTAACGGATTTTTAACTTACTTTCACCATTAGAATTAAAACTATAACGATTTCGGCAGCTTTCTTGCAACTTTTTGCAAGTAATTGCTGTCATCAATCAAACACTGTTATTATGAGAAAAATTGCTTTCGCCTGGAAGCTATGCTTGCTACTTTGCTTCTTGGTATTTAAAGCCTCTGCACAGGATGTTACAATTAGTGGGTCTGTAACAGATCTAGAAAAAAACATTCCCATAGAATCTGTTACGATTCGGGTATTAGGTAAATCAACAGCTACAAAAACTGATGCAAAGGGAAATTTTACCATTATGGCTACTAAGGGGGCGGTTTTGGTTATTTCTTCTATTGGTTTTGAGGGGCAGCGAGTTACTGTTAAAGATGCACAAAAGATAAGCATCAAGCTTAAAAGTGAAGCTGCAGATTTAGATGATGTGGTGGTTGTTGCCATGGATCAGAAGAGAAAACCAAGAGAACTTGGGTATTCTACACAATCTGTAAAGGGTGCTGAAATTCAAGAAACCCAGCGTGATAATTTTGTAAATAGTTTACAAGGTAGGGTTGCGGGCTTAACCGTTAATCCAACATCGGGTAATGTTGGGGCTTCTTCTCAAGTTGTATTAAGAGGATTTAACTCTTTATCATTAAGTAACCAACCGCTATTCGTAATTGATGGAGTTATAGCTGATAACTCCTCTATTGATGAAAACTCTGATGGTGGCAGGGGTGTTGGTTTGGCATCTGATCGCCCGAATAGAAATACAGATTATACAAATCGTATTGCTGATTTGAACCCGAACGATATAGAAAATGTTACTGTTTTAAAAGGACCAGAAGCTACTGCGCTATATGGTAGCCAAGCAAGTTCTGGAGCGATTGTTATTACAACACGAAAAGCGAAATCCAATAAACTGGCTGTTCAATATGATAATGCAATACGCTTGCAGCAGTTAACTCGGTTTCCACCAACTATTGATGCATATGCCAATGGTACAAATAATTTGCCTAGTAATATCTTTCGTTATTTTGGTCCACAATACGCACAGGGCACACGTTTATACAATAATATTGATGCGTTTTTTAGAAATGGATTTTCACAAACACATAATTTAGGCGTTGATTTTGGAATCAAAAAATCGGTTTTCAGGTTTTCCTCAACTTATCTAAAACAAGAAGGTGTAATTCCCAATAATAATCAAGAGAGGATCAATTTGAGTTTGCGAAATACAACCAAAATTGGTAAGTACATAGAAATTATGCCATCTATTGCGTATACGAGAACCAATACAGCTAAAGTGCTACGTTCATCTGGTGGCTATCTCCTCAACCTCTTGCAGTTTCCTAATACTGTTGATATTACTACAAGCGGTGATAATGAAGGGAATAAAATACCCATTTTCGCAAGTAATGTTGGTGCGGAAGTAGATAATCCACTTTGGAATGTACAAAACAACAGAGGTAGAGACCAAACTGATCGGTTGTTTGCCACTTTAGGTTTAAATATTAATCCTACACCTTGGTTAAGTATTATGGGCCGATTTGGCTATGATACCTATAAAACGGTTGGTTCTCAAAACTTTCACCCCCAATCTTTAAATGCTATTGTATCAACAGCATTGAGGGGAGGGCAAGATAATTATTGGAGAACGTATAAAGGGTATAATCATACCATTAATGCTACCGCTAAAAAGCAATTTGGTAAATTCAGTACGCGTATCATGGCAGGTACTATGTGGCAAGATTATCGTACAGAAATGTATGCTATTACTGGTACAAACCTTGCAGATCCTGATAGAAGTGATAGTAATAATACCGATCCCAATACACGTATTCGTTTATTGAGAAATAATGCAGGTGAACCGAACTTATCTATTATTCGCCAAATTGCCTTTTTTGGAGAACTTGCTGTTAGTTACAACAATATGGTTTTCTTAAACTATACGCACCGTTTTGAATCAGCTTCCACATTACCCGCTAAAAATAGAAATTATAATTACCCCGGCGTAAGCGTTAGTGCGATTATGTCGGATGTTTTTCCGGCCATTAAACAAGGTGGCATATTAAGTTATTGGAAAATACGTGGATCGGTTGCAAGTACTGCTCGTTTAAATTCAGCATATTCAACGCAATCTGTTTTTGTAAATAATTTTGCCAGTTCTGTGATCCCTGCTTTTTCATATGGATTTACAAATAATAATCCTGAGTTGAGACCAGAGCGTCAAAGCACGTATGAAGTAGGTACTGAGTTCAAATTATTTAAGAATAGATTATCAATAGATGCAACGTATTATAATACATTGGTGAAAGATCAGATTATTGAAAATATGCGATTGAGTTACGGTACTGGGTATGTATTGAACACGCAAAACGCGGCGAGTACAAGAAATGAGGGAGTGGAAATTTCTCTTGATTACCAAGCGATTCAGCAAAAAGACTTTGGCTGGAATGTTCGCCTGAATTTTAATAAAATGTGGAATTCAGTTGTTGCTTTCCCCCCAAATGTTTCTGAATTTTATATTGCAGATACTTGGTTATATGGAAATGCACGGGCAAGTGTGTTGGGTGTAGGTAGCCCTACAACAGGTATTGCTTCATGGGGGTATTCAAGAAATAATGCTGGTCAAATTTTAATTAACCCATCTACTGGCTTGCCTATTTCTGATGGGGTATTTAAATTAAGAGGAGATAGAAATCCTGCATTTGCACTTGGTATCAATAATATATTCCGGTATAAAAACTGGCGTTTAAGTTTCTTATGGGATTTAAAAGTAGGGGGGGACATATTTAATGGGAATAATATGTTGTTAACAGGTATTGGTAGAAGTCCATTAACAATCGATAGATTTAAGCCTAGAGTAATTCAAGGTGTTTTAAATGATGGGTTCGCAAATACAGCTACTCCAACTGTTAATACAATTTCTGTTATACCAGCTTATAATGATGCTTATTATACGGCAAGCCAAATGCCTGAAGAAGCATTTATTGAGAAAAACATTAACTGGCTACGTTTAAGAGATATCACAGTTAGTTATACTGTTTCTCCGAAATTAATAAGAAAGGTGAATGGGTTAAAATCTGCTAGTTTATTTATTACTGGAAACGATTTATTCCTAATTACGAATTATTCAGGAGCAGATCCTCAAGTAAGTGGAAACACTGCATCAACACGTGGTGTTGGTTCATTTGGGTTTGACTATGGTACTTTAGCAGCTCCAATAAGTTTGAATTTTGGTATTCGTGTAGGTTTCTAAATCTTAATTAAAAAGCTATGATAATGAAAAATATAAATAGTAAAATTTTACTTCTCATGCTTGTAACGGCGGGTATTTTTTCTTGCCAAAAGAAGCTTGATGAAGCATTTCCCAATCCAAATGCAGGGGTAAGAGTTCCTACCGAATCATTATTACCTGGTATTATTGGTAATATGGTAGGCAGTTCTGCTGCTGCAGGTTCTGCATATGGTACTGCTAATGATGGCATGCAGGTTGGTAGGTATATTCAATATTGGGCAACCAATACTAGTGGTAATCAATTTGATCAGATGGCAGGGGCCACTGGCGCAAGCGATTTGATGGGTTCTGTGTGGGCTATGCAATATTTTGGAATGGGACAGAACTTAAAGAAAATGATAGAATGGGGTATTGAAGAAAAGAAATGGGATTATGTTGGTGTTGGCCATGCAATATCTGCTTGGGGTTGGTTAACAACTGCTGATATGTATGGAGATATTATTTTGCGCGAAGCATTTAATAAGGATCAACTGGTATTTAAGTATGACTTGCAACAAGATGTATATGATACTGTTCGTACGATTTGTAGAACAGCAATCAGCTATTTAAACACAACCGGCGATAGTGCTAGTCCGGCCAACTTGGCTAAGGGGGATGCTTTCTTTTATAACGGTGATGTAAATAAGTGGAAAAAATTTGTTTATTCAGTTATGGCTCGCTCCTTTAATCATCTTAGTAATAAGGCAAGTTACAATGCTGATTCAGTAATATTTTATTGCAATTTGGCCATAAATGATAATGCAGATAATGGCACTGCAAGATTTTCTAACACGGGTATTACGGGTACTTCCAATTTTTATGGACCGTTCAGGTCAAATGTGGGTACTATGCGTCAAACTGTGTTTATGTGTAACATAGTAAATGGGATAAATCCTACTTTCTTAGGTGTAGCGGATCCAAGAGCTGCCTACTTGTTGAGAGAAAATGTAAATAATACTTATAGGGGTATTCGTCCGAATGGTGGTACTAGTGGGTTGGTAGCTGCTGATCAACCAACTAACTTTTGGGGTGATGCTTTTGGTACCACCGCAGCACCAACTTCAGATGCAAATGCGCGCTATATTTTTAAAAATGGCGCTCCTTTCCCCATCATTACAGCTAGTGAGGTAAAATTCATGTTGGCCGAAGCCCAATATAGAAAAGGTAATAAAGCAGCTGCAAGAACTGCATATATTGATGGTATTCGATTGAATTTCGACATGCTGATGAATGACTACGGCTCTTCAGTACCAGCACCAAGAGTAATTACTATTGCTCAGCGGGATGCTTTTTTGGCAAATACTGTTATTGTTCCGGCTGCTGCAGATTTGAATTTGTCGGATATTATGTTACAAAAATATATTGCTCTTTTTGGATTTAATCCGCTCGAAACTTGGGTAGATATGCGCAGATACCATTATATAGATGTTGAAGCAGCAACTGGTGTACAAGTTTATAATGGATTTACACCACCAACGGGTATTGATTTATTTAGTAATAACAATGGTAAATTAGTTTATCGCGCTCGCCCCCGCTATAATTCAGAGTATTTATATAATATTCCTGAACTAACACGTATAGGCGCGCTAGCATTAGATTACCACACTGTTGAGCAATGGTTCTCTAAACCTTAATTTTAAAAAGTAGGAATATGAAAATGAAATATATAATAGTTGGAATGCTTGCAGTTATATTTACTGCTGGCTGTAAAAAGGAATTTGATGGGAGAGCGCCAGAAGATGCTAATCTTGCTAGTCATTCATTTGTACGTTTTTTTGCAGGTAGTATGGGGGCTGCAAGAAATTTTATTTCTATAGATAATCAACGACTAAACGGTACTGCTTTAGCAATGGGAGGCTTTTTCCCGGGCGCTTCAACTGTAACTGCATTCATTACAGTACCTGCGGGCAGCAGGTCGGTATCAATCATTGATACTGCTTTAGTAGGTGCACAATCTCCTGTTAGCTTTACACAGAATTTTTTAGCCGGACAATACTATAGTATTTTCACTTACGATACATCAAATGCAGTAAAAGCCTTGGTTACAAATGATGCATTTACCATACCAACAGATACCACCTGTAATCTTCGTTTCGTAAATGTAATTTCATCTACAACACCAGTTCCCAATGTGGATGTATTTTCAAGAGCAAGGGGTGCGAATATTATTACCAATATTCCAACACTAGGTGTTTCTTCTTTTATTGCACATCGAACAGGTGTTAATGATACACTAGATATCAGACAAACGGGTACAACAACCATACTTGCTTCTGTAAATGGATTTACTTTTAACTTAAGAAGAACATATACATTGGTTTTTAGAGGAAGGTATCAGGCAACATCAGGTACCATGTCGAGAGGAGCAAATATCATGGCTACTTATTAATCATCCCAAATATGCTATCAATGAAAAAAAATATTCTTTTCTTATTTTCTGCAGCCCTAGTGCTGCTATTTACGGGATGTGCTAAAGATCCTGAAAACTTAGGTTACTCAAAAATTATGGCTGTAAATACAACACCTAATAGAACGAGTGTTGATATTTTTTTAGATGGTACTAAAGCCAATATTACACCGCTTACATTCGGGGCTAATTCTAACTATTATGGTATAACACCAGGCAATAGAGGTATTTATGTTATGGGCAATGTTGTTAGCAGTTTTTTAATTGGTAGTACCGTTTCTCTATTTACTACAACTACGTTATTTCAACAAGGTAATTTTACGATCAAAAGAAATGATGCATTTACGCCAGCCTATACTTTACTTATTGCAAACCGAGCTGAATCACCTGAGCTAGTTTTAATTGAAGACGACTTAACAGTTCCTGTAGCCGGCAAAGCAGGGTTGCGGCTTATACATGCTGGTCCTGATGCGCCTCGCGTAAATGCATTTATTGGCACTGCAACCACACCTATTTATAGTGCTCCGAATGGCTATGGATTTAAAGAGTTTACAAGTTTTTCTCCGATAGATGCGTTAAGTACGGGCACTTCATATAGCATCCAAATACGTGATGCTTCTACTGGAGCAGTGCTGCGTACACAAACATTAACTGCGGTATCCGGTAAATTATATACCATTGTTTTAAGGGGGTTAGTAACAGTAGATCCTCTTTTCCCAAGTAATACCTTATCTTCTACTTTGATAGGTAATAACTAGTGTATGTATACTTATTTACAAACGCATCTAGTATTTTACTGGATGCGTTTTATTTTGTACTCACCATAATCAAAAAGCTTGCGAATAAACTGATGAATAGTACAATCCATATCGTATATCGGTTTATGATATAAGCCCATTTTCTTTTCTGCAAAAAATCGATCCAAGTTTTTTTATTTTCATCTTTAGATAGTACGGATAATACTTGATCATGGAGTGCGGCTATTTCTTTATACGGCAAGTATGTACAAATGGTTAGCAATAAATGCGTAACTGAATTTTCATGCTGCGGATCAATCGCTAAAAGATTAAAATTATACGTACTCCAATCTTTCAGGTGTATGGATAAAGTAAGATAGAGATAATCAAAATTGATGCTATTCTTATTTGCAATATGTAAACTCGTATTAAGTTCTGTAAGTGATTGAATAAATCCTACATAACCCATATTTTGTTTGTAAAGGTATTTTTTGCCGTACTTAGTTGTTAAGGCCCTGTCGTGCTCAATTCGAGTTTCTTTATTGCTTAGGGTTTTATAAGCAACATGAATAAGTTTAAATTGCGTTGATTCATCCCCACGATCTTCTTGAAGCATATCGGGGTGAAACTGTAATGCTAATTTTCGATAGGCTTTTTTAATTTCCTGTAAACTAGCAGCTGGCGAGATGCCTAAAACAGCATAAAAATTGTCATCCTTCATTGCTGAAGTTAATATCATCCCCGTCTAATAATTCGCGCTCAATTTCTTCCATTTGTACAATATCCCATGCCTCTGATTCAGTGGGTGTTATATTCCATAACTCCAATAATCCTGCCTTCTCCAAAACTACTTCCACCTCTGAGCTTATCCCACAAACTACAAAAGAGGCATTATTTTCATAAAATTCTTGCTGTAATTTGGTAATACCTTCCATTCCCAATTGGTCGATACGGCTAACCGACTCCATATTTAGAATGAGGTTTTTTACCCTGTTTTGCAAAATTATTTTACATCTTTCAATCAAATCTGCTGCTATATTGGCAGAAACATCGATCGTAATCGGTGTTATAACGGTGAATTTTTCTTTGGTATCAATTTTGACTTCCATTTGCTTTGGGTATGAATTAACAATCTGTGTATAAATGCCCTACAACTTCGCTCAAAAATATTCGTTATAATTGTATAAATCCAAATTAAGATATGGATAATAATTTTTCAGCCCAAGTTAAAGAGATCATTTCTTTTAGTAGAGAAGAGGCTTTGCGCTTAGGAAACGATTTTATAGGTACCGAACACCTTTTATTAGGCTTAATAAGAGATGGCGATAATACAGCTATTAAAGTGCTTAAACAACTCAACGTAGATTTATACGAACTGAGAAAGGAAGTAGAGCTTGCTGTGAAAGACAAAACGGGTAAAAATATTGCAAACATCAATAGTTTGCCACTTACTAAGCAAGCCGAAAAAGTAATACGAGTAACCGTTTTAGAGGCGAAGGCTTTAAAAAGTCCACTTGTTGAAACGGAGCACTTAATGCTTAGTATCCTCAAAAACAAAGAGAATATTGCTACACAAATTTTGAACCAGTTTGATATCGATTATGATATGTTTCGAAATGAATTAGGAATGGTGGGAACAACTAATCCACCACCGCGTAGCGAATTCCCGGATGATAATGATGATGATTTTGATGAAGAGAAAAAGGGGGGTGGTTATCAGCAATCTAGAACGGGCAAACAAACACCAGGGGGATCAAAAAGTAAAACACCGGTATTAGATAATTTTGGGAGAGATATTACCAAATTGGCAGAGTCGGGATCCTTAGATCCTATCGTTGGCAGAGAAGAAGAAATTGAACGCGTAAGCCAAATTTTAAGTAGAAGAAAGAAAAATAACCCAATACTTATTGGAGAGCCCGGTGTTGGTAAAACCGCGATAGTTGAAGGATTAGCGCTACGCATTGTTCAACGTAAGGTAAGCAGGGTATTATTCGATAAGCGGGTGATATCGTTAGATTTAGCAGCATTGGTGGCAGGTACAAAATACCGTGGACAATTTGAAGAACGTATGAAAGCCATCATGAATGAGTTGGAAAAAAACAGAGATGTAATTCTTTTCATCGATGAAATTCATACTATTGTTGGTGCTGGTGGAGCCAGTGGTTCTTTAGATGCTTCAAATATATTTAAACCAGCTTTAGCGCGTGGTGAACTCCAATGTATTGGGGCTTCTACACTGGATGAATACCGTATGTATATTGAGAAAGATGGAGCACTAGATCGTAGATTTCAGAAAGTATTGATTGAACCGCCAAGTGTTGATGAAACTATTCAGATTTTGAATAATATTAAATCTAAATACGAAGATTTTCATAGTGTAACCTACGGGGATGATGCAATAGATGCTTGCGTAAAATTGAGTGATCGTTACATGACTGATAGATTACTACCAGATAAAGCCATTGATGTAATGGATGAAGTAGGAGCGAGGGTACATTTGAAAAATATTAATGTGCCGGAGAGTATTGTAGATCTTGAGAAGAAAATTGAAGATGTTAAAAACGAAAAAAATAAAGTCGTTAAAAGTCAACGTTTTGAAGAAGCAGCCTCTTTACGCGATACAGAAAAAAGATTGGGTGAAGAATTAGAAAAAGCCAAATCGCAATGGGAGGAAGAAAGTAAGCATAAGCGTTATCCTATTACCGAAGAGCATATTGCGGAAGTCATTAGTATGATGACGGGCATACCTGTAAAACGTATGGTACAAGCCGAAACCGAGAAGCTACGTAGAATGAGCGAGGATATGAAAGGTATGGTGATCGGGCAGGATGAAGCCATCGTTAAAGTAGTGAAAGCTATTCAACGTAATAGGGTTGGTTTGAAAGATCCGAAAAAACCAATTGGGACCTTTATTTTCCTAGGACCAACAGGTGTGGGTAAAACAGAATTAGCACGCGCCTTGGCGCGCTATATGTTCGATTCAGAAGATGCGCTTATTCGCATAGATATGAGCGAATACATGGAGAAATTTACAGTGAGTAGATTAATTGGAGCGCCTCCCGGATATGTGGGATATGAAGAGGGCGGACAATTAACCGAAAAAGTACGCCGCAAGCCTTATAGCGTTATTTTATTAGATGAGATTGAAAAAGCACATCCAGATATCTATAATATTCTATTGCAAGTATTAGATGATGGTCAGCTTACAGATGGCTTAGGTAGAAAAGTAGATTTTAAGAATACGCTTATTATCATGACTTCTAATATTGGTGTTCGTCAATTAAAAGAATTTGGTGATGGCGTTGGTTTTGCAACGGCAACCCGTATTCAAAACGCAGAGGAAAATAATAAAGCAGTAATAGAAAAAGCGTTGAAGCGCACATTCTCACCCGAATTCCTGAATCGAATAGATGATGTAGTTGTATTTAATTCGCTAACGAAAGAAAATATCTTTAGCATTATTGATATTTTGATGATGAGTGTTTCAAAACGCTTACAAAATCTTGGGTTTTCGCTTGAATTAACGGCAGAGGCAAAAGAATTTTTATCTGATAAAGGATATGATGTGCAATTTGGCGCGCGGCCTTTACACCGTGCCATTCAAAAATATTTAGAAGATCCATTGGCAGAAGAGATCATGAAACTAAATATTAAGGAGGGTGATGTATTAGTGGCAGACCTAGATAAAGAAACATCTCAGCTCGTTTTCAACTTTCAGCGTAAGGTAAAAGAAGATGCTGAGGTATAATAATATTAGCGTAAGTACAAAGGCCGTAACAGAAATGTTGCGGCTTTTTTTACACCTTTACTTCTGTGGTTTTAGTCCCCAACGAAAAGAGCTGTTATCAAACCCTGCTAAGTCCAGTAATCGATCAACAACAGTATTGGCAATTTCTTCCACTGTAGTTGGCTTGCTATAGAAGGAAGGGGTAGCCGGACAAATAATACCGCCAGCCAACGTTACTGTTTCCATATTCCGAATATGGATAAGATTATATGGTGTTTCTCTTACAGCCAGAATTAATTTCCTTCTTTCCTTAAGCATTACATCTGCCGTACGAGTAACTAAATCATCGCTAATGCCCGCTGCAATACGCCCAAGTGTACCCATACTACAAGGAACAATAATCATAGTATCATATCCAGCCGACCCAGATGCAAAAGGAGCTGTAAAATCTTGTTTCTCATAAAAATGAAAGGGTAGTTGTTCAAAGGAACGATTGCCTAATTCCGTTTCCCAAACATCTTTAGCATTCTTACTCATTACAATACCTAATGCACTATATTGATCTTTATGTATTACTAGCTTATTGAGCAATGAAGCTGCATAAATAGATCCGCTTGCACCCGTAATGGCTATTACAATTTTTGAAGGCATAAGAATATAACAAAATGTAGCTACAAAGGTTAAAGAAATAGGCGACAAAAAAAATACCCCGCCGGAGCGAGGTATTTTTTTAAGTAGGATTATTTGTACATGATATCATAATATTCATGTGCCATTCTGTTACTATCGAACTGAAAACGTACATCACGCATACCATTTTTCATGATTTGTCGCCATGTATCGTGGCTATCATAGTATAACGGAATAATCTGCTGCTCTAAAATCTCATAGGCCTTATTCAAATCATATTCATCTTGATCGTGCTGGGTCATATTCTCATAATCTGCTTTTGGAACTACAAACCCATTATTACCATGATTCACAAATTCAGGTATCCAGCCATCGTCTGTTGAGAAGTTAACAGCGCCATTCATAGCAGCCGTCATACCACTAGTTCCTGATGCCTCACGAGGCACACGAGGGTTATTCAACCACACGTCCGAAGCTTGTTTCATTCTTTTACTTAAGCCTAACTCATAACCAATAAGCACAGCTACATTCGCGTAATTTTTACTTAAGTGAACGAGATTATTGAATTGAGAAATGGCTGGATAATCAACTGGGTAAGGTTTACCTGCCCAAATAATTTGAACTGGATATTTCTTATTATTCAACATTTTTTCGAAGCGCGCTAAATCATAAGTAAGCATATCGGCACGCTTATAACCTGCAAATCTACGCGCCCAAACAATGGTAAGCACATTGGGGTCGAATACTTTGCCCGTTTGATCAGCTACTATTTCAAATGCTCTTTTTTTCAAATACTTTTTACGATCATCATATACTTCATCGTTTCCTTCTTCCATAGCACGATACATTTGCTTATCGGCCCAATAGCGCCAGTTCTGTGCATTGGTGATAGAAGTAATGGGGCAAATACCTTCATGATTTTTCCACATTTCACGGCTTACCACACCATGCAAAGCAGATACACCATTGGCTTTGCGTGCAAAACGAAGTGCAGCTAAAGAGTGATTGAATTGATCGTCTTTAATGCCTGTTACTTTGCGTACTTCATCGATAGATAAACCGCAGAAATAACTCATTTTATGACATAAATAAATGTCGTGTTTTTCATTACCCGCTTCTTCAGGTGTATGCGTTGTAAATACTAAATGTTCTTTTACTTTTTCTACACTCTTAAATTTATTTAATAGATAGAAAGCTGAAGAAATACCATGTGCTTCATTCAAATGATATACATCGGGGTTAAAACCAATTTCATCCATCAACTTTGCGCCACCTACGCCTAATAAAATAAACTGCGCTACTTTGGTGGCTACATTCGCATCATACAACCGATGCGTGATTGTTTGAGAAACATAATCGTTCTCTGGTAAATCGGTACTCAATAAAAATAGAGGGGCGCTATTAAAAGTCTCAGGAGCCAAATAATACGCTTTAATCCATACGGGATGATCGTGAATTAATATTTGAAATTTGATACCCGTATCTTCTAAAAAAGAATAAATTTTTTCCATGAACGTAACCTGCAATGTTTGATCTTGATTACGTGCTTGATCATAATATCCGTATTTCCAGAGAATACCAATACCCACCATATTTTGGCGAAGTTCGTATGCACTACGTAAGTGAGAGCCCGCTAAAAATCCTAAGCCCCCACTATATATTTTTAATGGTTGATGGATAGCAAATTCCATAGAAAAATAAGCTGCTTTCTTTGCATACTGCTCATTTACTGAATAAGGAACCTGATAGTTTCTAAAATTCATAATTTATTATTTGGTGAACTATTCTTGAGCTGCAATATAGTGTTTTTGCCTATAATGTATTTTTTACACATTGATATGTGGGAAAGATGCTGAAAATTTAGAAGAAATACACAAGCGCAAACGTTAGTTATCTCTTTTTCACAGTTTTTTGTTTTGGCTCACGCTTTTTTTGAAAGCTGTCATTAAAATAACACTTAATTCCACGATGATTCCCACAACTGCCTTGTTCTTTTACCGTTACCTCCGACCCTTCAAAATTAAAATCTATTAAGCAAGGATCACCATTTGCATTATAGATTCCTGTACTTGCCGATTTTACCTTCATTTCCCCTTTCAATTCTCCTATGCAAGCACCCTCATTTTTTTCAAAATGAATAAAAAAGCGATAAGTATTTTGATCCTTTCCATCTCGAATGGATAAATAACTTTTTTTATCTTTTATATAATCTCCACTCCATTTATTTAAACGAGGTAATGTGTCTATCGGATTTATAACTTGTTGTTTCTTTGGATCTTCATTGGAATCGGTAATGACCACCATAAAAAAGCCTGCATTATTATATACCCAACCCGTTCTGGTAAAAAAGCTCAGATCTTTTAAAATTTTTTCTTTAGCCAACATAAAAGTGGGTTCCTTATTAATGGATATAGTGTGTTGATATCCATCTTCTTTATCTAGTGTTGATATCAATTCTTTGGCACCCAAAAATTTATTTTTTGCATCAAGTACGAAAACAACTAGTTTCTTTTCCTTTTTTGTGTTTATTAAACTGAGCAAATAGGTTTCTTTCTCTTTTTTTATTTTCCCAACTGGTTTTATATCTACTTTTCGGTTGTTGCCAATTAATGCAGTTAAGGTTGAGTCGGGAATAAACTGTGCGAATACTTTTATGCCAATAGAAAAGGTATCAGCAGCATTTTGTAATCCTGTATCTGCAAGGGAGTAGGGGAGGTGCATAGGTTTGAAGGCCTCAATAAAGTCATTTTCTTTAACAGGTACATCACCCGATAAGTCTACTTTTTTCTCACTGCAGGCATAAAAAAGGAAAATTAATAAGGCTGTCAGGCATTTTTTCATGAAAAGCTTATTTGCCTAAAAATAGCGTTTATATTTATTCTTTAAAAACAATCTGGATGGCAGTTGAGCGAAGAGCAGATATTTCATTGAGTGAAGTGCACGAAACGGTAGATACTACTGCGCCTAGAAAGGGGTGGAAGCGGATTTTGGCCTATATAGGCCCTGCCTATTTGGTAAGTGTTGGTTATATGGATCCGGGTAATTGGGCTACTGATTTACAAGGGGGAGCTCGATTTGGCTATAAACTCATATGGGTATTATTAATGAGTAATTTAATGGCACTCTTACTTCAGAGCTTAAGTGCCAGATTAGGTATAGTGCGAAGAAAAGATTTAGCGCAAGTAAATAGAGAAACCTATCCACCACTAGCCAACTTTTGCTTATATATTTTAGCGGAATTAGCTATAGCAGCTTGTGATTTGGCTGAAGTGTTGGGAATGGCTATTGGTATCCACTTATTAACCGGGCTACCACTATTGTGGGGTACCATCATTACCGTGTTAGATACTTTTTTATTTCTTGTACTACAGCGATATGGTATTCGAAAGATGGAGGCTTTTATTATTTCACTGGTGGCCATTATTGGTTGCTCTTTTCTGATTGAAATTGTACTGGCAAAACCGCCATTATTAGAAATAGCTAAAGGTTTTGTTCCTTCATCACTTGATCATGGTGCTTTATATATTGCTATTGGTATTATTGGTGCAACAGTGATGCCCCATAATTTATACCTACATTCTGCCTTAGTGCAAACACGCAAAATTAGTAGGGATAACGAAGGCATTAAAAAAGCGATTAAGTATAATATAATTGATAGTACTATTGCTTTGAATGCTGCTTTTTTTGTGAACATGGCCATCTTAGTTTTGGCGGCAAGTGTTTTCTTTAGTACTGGCAATACACAAGTTGCACGTATCGAAGATGCACATCAGTTATTACAACCTTTATTGGGTACATCTTTAGCCCCCATTTTATTTGCGGTGGCATTAATAGCGGCCGGACAAAGCTCAACGCTTACAGGCACTTTAGCCGGACAAATTGTAATGGAAGGGTATTTGCACTTGCGTATTAATCCATGGCTCAGAAGGTTACTTACAAGGGTAATTGCCATTGCTCCGGCCGTGATTGTTATTTTATTGTATGGGGATGAAAAAGTGGATGATCTACTTGTTTTTAGTCAAGTAATTTTAAGCCTACAATTAGGATTTGCGGTAATTCCTTTAATCATTTTTGTAAGTGATAAACAAAAAATGGGGTCATTTGCCATTGGTAAACTAACTACTACTATTTCTTGGACAGTGGCTTTTATATTGGTTGCACTCAATGTAAAACTAGTAGCAGAAGAAACAACATTGGTTTTCATGGGGGATTATTCCTTATGGCTTAAAGTATTGGTGGTATTATTAATACTAGGATTTATTTGGTTATTTGCAGTAATGATTTTGTACCCCTATTTTAGAAAACGGAAAAACGAATCTGCAGTTATGCATGGTGAAATTCCAAATCTTGAAAATTTAGCGGTAAAAAAACATCAGCATATAGCCGTTGCATTAGAATTTAGTGATACAGATGAAAAATTAATTGCCAATGCCTTATCACAAGGACAAGTAGCAGCAGATTATATTTTGATTCATATTGTTGAAAGCGTTTCCGCTAATTATTTAGATGCGGCTAGTGATGATGCTGAAACTATTTATGATAAACAAAGAATGAAATTTTATACGCAACAGCTTGAAGCTAAAGGGTATAAGGTGAAAGGTATCATTGGATATAAAAATCGCGTAAACGAAATCGTTCGGATTGTAGGGGAAGAGGGTGCTGATTTATTGGTTATGGGCGCGCATGGGCATACGGGCATTAAAGATGTAATTTTTGGTGAAACTATAGAAGATGTGCGGCATCGTTTGCGTATACCGGTTTTAATTGTAAATCTATAGCCCTATATTTGTATTTTTCATCGTATAAAAGATAGAAATGACGCAGAAAATTAAAGTTGCCAATCCGGTTGTAGAACTCGACGGAGATGAGATGACAAGAATCATCTGGAAATTTATTAAAGAGAAATTGATATTGCCTTATTTAGAGCTCGACATTAAGTATTACGATTTAGGTATGGAATACCGGGATCAAACAGATGATCAGGTTACGATTGATTCGGCTAATGCCATTAAAAAATATGGAGTAGGGATTAAATGTGCTACCATTACACCAGATGAAGCCCGTGTTGCTGAATTTGGTTTAAAGCAAATGTGGAAGAGCCCGAATGGTACGATTCGCAATATTTTGGATGGTACTGTTTTTAGAGAACCTATTGTTTGTGCAAATGTGCCTAGATTGGTGCCAAACTGGACTGCCCCTATTTGTATTGGCCGTCATGCATTTGGAGATCAATATAGAGCTACCGATTTTGTTACAAAAGGCAAGGGTAAATTAACCGTAAAATTTGAAGGCGAAGATGGTACCGTTCAAGAATTTGAAGTATACAACTTTAAAGGAGATGGCGTAGCCTTAGCCATGTACAATACGGATGAAAGTATTCGTGGTTTTGCGAGAGCTTGTTTTAACCAGGCTTTGTTGAAAAAATGGCCTCTGTACCTTTCTACCAAAAATACTATTCTTAAAAAATACGATGGTAGATTCAAGGATATTTTTGAAGAGATTTATCAACAGGAATTCAAACAATTATTTACAGATGCAGGCATTACCTACGAACATCGTTTAATTGATGATATGGTAGCTAGCGCATTAAAGTGGAATGGTAATTTTGTTTGGGCTTGTAAAAACTATGATGGCGATGTACAGAGTGATACGGTGGCACAAGGCTTTGGCTCTTTGGGTTTAATGACTTCAACATTGGTAACACCTGATGGAACCGTAATGGAAGCAGAGGCAGCGCATGGAACGGTTACACGCCATTATAGAGAGCATCAAAAAGGGAAACCAACATCAACCAACCCAATTGCTTCTATTTTTGCTTGGACGCGCGGCTTAGCCTTTCGTGGAAAATTAGATAGTAACCAAGCACTGATTGATTTTTGTACCGCTTTAGAAGAAGTATGTGTTGAAGTGGTTGAGAGTGGCAGAATGACGAAAGACTTAGCGGTTTGTATTCATGGTAATAAAGTAAATCATGGAGAACATTATTTATATACAGAAGAATTTTTAGATGCTTTAGATGTAGAACTTAAAAAGAAATTGAATAAATAATTTATTTCTTTCTGTTTGCATAATATTCTTTTGAAGCAATGTAAATAGTTCTGGAAATTGAGGCATATATTTTATCTTCTTTATCTTTCCATTCAATGGTTTTATCTAACAAGGTAAAACCATTGTTTTTTACAGCTTCTTTTATGTTTTCTATTTCTTGATCTGTAAGCTTTAAATCGGCATAGAGTTTAGTTTTACCTGGGGCAATAAATTTTATAGATGCAGATTTATCCCATACTACATATGCCTGCTTGCCCAAGATATGAAATAGCATAAGCATATAGAAAGGGTCTGCCGCTGCAAACATACTACCACCAAAAGTAGTTCCAACAAAGTTGTAAGTCCACATATTTCGCCCTAAACGAAGTTTTACCTCTTTCCAATCTTTACTAATATGCAGAATTTTTCCGCCTGTTCCAAAAAACATAGGGTAACAATTCATGAGTACCCGAAAAAAATTGGTATTGGCAACACTTGGCAACATACTTAGGTATTAAATTGACGCAGATGATGATCAAAATGTTTCCATTGACTAAAGCCCCATTCTTCTGGTTTAAGTTTACCAAACAGTGGGTGAATTTGCTGTGCTGCAGCTTCCCCACCTTGATTAAAAAATTGATCAAGGGTATTTAGTAATTTGGTTTTTTCTGTATCAAAATCAACGGGGTCGGTAATAATCATAGCTTTGGCAGTGGGGAGCCCTTCTCTGTATGGCTTTTCACTTAAAACCATATTCTTAATTAGCGGCATCATTAATTTACGTAGTAAAGATGGTTTGGGAAGTGGCTTATCTCTAGGGAATGCTAACTGCATAGCTTTTCGCAAATGTTTCATCATTTGTGCACAATTCATTCTGCCCCATTTTCTTTCATTTGAAGGGGTTAATAAAACTACACGCGAGCGAATAGACTGGTATAACTGCTCATCAAATAAACTATTTTTAGCCATAGCATATGTTTATGGGAAGATAGTATATTTTATGAAGTAATTTCAACCCATGTATGATCTGCCAATAACTTCACTGTAGATACAAATTGCTTAAAAGGGCCGCTATTACCCCATTCTGTAGGAGAAACTAAGGATAACATATGAGAGCCATCTCTTTTTTCATATAAATGATATACATGACCAATTTGAGGCTTGAAACCCAATTTAGCTTCATAGATCATTAGGCTCAATTCTTTTCGTTTTCTTATTTCTTGAGCCTGGCGAGCTAACAGTTCAATCTGCTGCCGTATTTGATCGAGCTGCATATTGGTTTGATCTTCCATGGCGCTCAAAGCTTTGTGTTTAATAACACCTTCTTTAGTTGGGCGAATTGCCACACCTGCTACGGAGGCTGCATATGGTAAAACACTTAGCTGCTTGTGATATATCTCTATATTCGTAAAAGATTCTCCAGTTGGTTTAGTTCCCTTTTGCGTTATTTTTAAATAGCCATTTGGGAGAATTTCATGAACAACTTGCAGTACCTGTTTGCCCTCTTTAAATAAACAAATAGAAAGGGTAGAAGCATTGTTAATGGTTGCTAGTGCCGCGTCAGCAATTTCATTGTTATCTATGGTTTCTATAGCATCGTTCGGTGTTATAAATAACTGGGTATAAAATGCTTCATTGTCAATACTAACCCAATTAATACTAATGGATAATCGATGACCATTATCAATACTTTCAATTTTATAATTACCACTTTTGGGGGCAACGCCAAATTCAAAAATGCATTTCTCTGGGAATAACTGCCAACTAGCTAAAAAATTGTATGCCTGAACCATGTATAATACTTATGATAAGTATACAAAATTCAGGCATAAATGTTTATTATTTAGCTATAAAATCTAAGATTAGTGAACCCCATCCTAAACTAACTTTTCCCGATTGATCTGCTGTATAAGTTAACCTTTCAAGAGAAGTTCCGGTAGTACTGGCTTTTACATTAACACGTAGCACATCTTCGGCTTGCTTATAACTAAAAGCGCCCCATTGATTCCAATTCGTATTAAAGATCAATGTCCAATCACTATCATTCATAATCGCAAAAAAACCATACTTACCAGCCGCTAGTTTTTGTCCATTTATAGTAATGTCTTTACTCGTTTCAAAAACGGTTGCTTCATTAGCTCCTGTGCGCCATACTTGTCCTTTCATTGGCTCTACATCTTTCCCGATGGTTCTTCCTTTGAGTGCAGGCTGGCTATAATTGATGGTAATAACCGCTCCGGAGCTGAGGGTTGTTGTGACGGTTGCAGGCGGACTTGGACGCTTAGATTTATCGCCACCTCTTTGTGCGCAAGCAGTTTGGCTTAGGCTAATAAGGCCAGCAAGTGCGAATAAATAAATTGATTTTTTCATATATTTTTTTTTGTTAAAGTTGAGATTGTTTTCATAGAAAAACAAACAAACAGGATAAATGGTTTAGTTTACTTGCACAAAATCAGGTCTACGAATTAATTGTGTAACATACCTAAATCTTAGGTCAGTACTCAGGGTTATTGTCCAATTATTCATGCTTCCGACAGTACGAGGATAATAAAAAGCTTTTAATTCAATAGTGCCAAACACCAGGTTTTCATTTCTTGTTCTTGCGCCAGCTCCAATTGCGCCATAGCCCTCACCATCTCTAAATATTCCTGCACCGGCATTTAATATTGTAAAATTTACAAATGCAAAAGGAGCAAATCGAAATCCTACTAGTTTCCATGTATTATAGAAAACCCACTCTTCATTAAAAGTATACCGAGTGGAAGCAAAAGCGCCCGTATTATTTACATTTGGTAACCCATAGATGCTAGATAAAAATAATGGGTCATTTAGTTTTGTATTAAATTGGTGGGCTGCGCTAGCACTTAAAAAATGACGATTGTACCAAGTACTTGCTTTCAACTGTCTGAGTTTAGTAAATAGTTCAATACTACCTAAAACCGCAAAATCTTCTATTTCTTTTTTAGAAAAAAAACCACCTGCTTTAAAATTTACATTGAAATAAGCTTTCTTTTTATTCAGGAAATTTTTTTGAAAGTCGACACCTATATACGGTCTGGATAAATCGTTTCTTTCTGCCCATCCACCAGTTATTGAAAAATTGTAACCAATGGGTATATCTTCATTTCTACCAAAACCATAAATAAAGTTACTATGGTAAAAATCTTGTTTGAAAATAGTAAAAGAACTGAGAACGCTGGTGATATCGCTATATCTACTATCGTAAAGGGTTTTATTCATACTAGGGATGTCTAAAAAACGCCTATTTAAAGCCCTAATAGATATGAGTCGTTTCTTTCTTGAAATAAAGTTTAAGCCAAGTTGTTTTCTAGCTCCAATATTATACCCAATCCATCCATCCGCTATGCGATAACTGTATTTATATGCTGCATTATAAATGGAGTCGTTACTGTAATAGTTGGAAGTAAAAAAACGCCCAATATCAAATCCACCCGTAAATACATGGTACGGACTTACTAATGGTAACTCAGTTCTCAAGTATAATGCATTTTCTTCTCTAAAACCAGTATTGAAAGTTGGATTTTGATTTTGATATCCTACTGCAAGATTAATAAAAGTGCCGCCGATATTTCTTTGTAAATATTCAATCCCTAGTCCATAAGCTGGGTTTCTTCGAACGTCAATTAACTGCTTTACTTGAATTCGATTCCCTAATCCAAATAAGTTATCATTATTCAATTCAAAACTTATTAAATCTGGGGAAGCCTCGCTTACGCTACCGCCAAGCGGGAAAACATCTTTTACATAAACATTTACAACTACTGAATCGCCTAATTGATCTGGATCTTGAATACTAATTTTTGCATCTTGTACAAAACTTAAATCACGCAAAAATTTTTCATTATCAGCTAAAAGATTGGGGTATAATGAATCGCCAACAGAAAAAAATAAGTTGTTTAAAATAATTTGTTCCTTTGTTTTTGTATGAAGTTTATTACCGATTGTACTAAAGAAATTTTGTTTCAGTAAGGTGTCGGTAACTGTTTGATTAAAACCTGGTTTGATAATCCTAATTTCTTTAATAATATTTCCTTGATAAGGTTCAAAATCAGCTGCATTTTTAATAACACCATTCAGTGGATTTGTTGTACTATTTCCATTCACGGAAACAGACTTGCCAATTTTTCCAATGAGCCCTTTTTTAGTCGCTAGAAAAAAAACAGAATCAGTTGTAACCTGTGAAATGCCATATAGGGGAAGCAGCAAAAATGCATATAGAAAAAAGGATCGACTAATTTCAATTTTATTGCTACACCTTTCGTTCATAGATAAGTTAAGATACTACAAATATAAGGGTTTGCATTGCCTTGTAGAATAACGTTCTTAAGGCTTGTAGGTATGCAACTACAAATATTTTTTTTAGTGTTTTTTGTTAGGATTGCATAAAATTGATTACTACCTTAACTGTAAAATTTTCGCACCCCAATAGTATTGCTATGAAAGGTTCACTACAACTAAGATTATATGGTGGCTTAAGTATTTCTGTATTACTTGTATTGTTGGTTGGTTTTTTCTCTATTAATGCTTTACAAAAACAAGTAGCACAAACAGATCAATTGGTTCACACAAAACAAACCATTGGTATTGTTCGTGATTTGAGATACAATTTACTTCAGATGCGTGGTGCCCGCCGCGCTTATTGGATAACAAATAATAGAGATTATTTAACGGTATACAAATCTTCTGAGAAGATTGTGGAGCCAATGGTAATTGAGTTGCGTAAAAAAATTGAAAGACAGCCAAATATTATAACAGATGTAACCTTATTAGATACAGCCATTACTTCTTTATTCGTGTTTTGGGATGGCGACGGGAGTATACAACAATCGCTTTCAAAAGACCAAGTGGCCTCAATTGTGAATAGAGAGGAAGCCGTATTAGGAAATATTTATCGATTATTTGATGGCATAAAAATTTCATTAAATAATGAACTTGAAAATAATCAACAATCATTAGAAAATTCGGTGTCGCAAAGTCGGCAAATCATCATTGGTGGTGTAATTCTTTTAATAACCATTGTACTGCTACTTGTAAATGCAGTAATTGCAACCCTAAAGAGTAGGTATAGGGCTTCGCATCGATTAAAAGAAACCGTATCCAAAATGGAAGAGTTGAATATTGTTGCGCAAGAAAAAAATAGATTGCTTGAGGGGGTAAGTTATGTGAATGATCATATTCAGCACTCCGAAAATTTGACGGAACTATCTAATAATGTAATACGGGCAGTAGTAAATTATCTTGAAGTGCCTGCGGGTGTTCTATATTTAACCGATGAAACGAAGGACAGGCTTGAAATGGTTGCTGGAGTTGCCGTTTCAGCCACAGCAAAAATTGGCTTTAGAATTGGAGAGGGTATTATAGGAAATGCAGCTTTGCAGAAAAAAGCCATTAGTATCACAGATGTACCTACCGATTACTGGAAAGTTGAAACTGCTTTGGGAGACGTTGTTGGCAAGGGTGAAATATTATGTATTCCTTTATGGTTAGATGATGATTTGAAAGGCGTAATAGAGTTGGGTATTTTTGGCACCTTCTCAGAGCATCAAAAAAATTTATTGGAGAGCATATCCCATAATGTAGCAATTGCTATTCATAATCAGCAATCAAGAAATAGGATTAGCCTATTATTAGAACAAGTTCAAGAGCAAAAGGAGGCAATGGTTAGTCAACAAGAAGAATTGCGACAAACAAATGATGAGTTAAGCCGACAAGCGGAAGAATTGCAAGCCTCTGAGGAGGAACTCCGTACACAAGAAGAAGAATTACGACAAATCAATACTGAGTTACTGGATAAAAACACGGCAGTAGAAACTGCCCGACAAGCCCTGATGCTTAAGGCAAAAGAACTCGAAATTACAAGTAAATATAAGTCTGAGTTTTTGGCGAATATGTCGCACGAATTGCGCACCCCCTTAAACAGTGTTTTAATACTAGCTAAATTACTTTCAGATAATAATCCCAAGAACTTAACTACAAAACAAATTGAATACGCCAATATTATTCATAAATCCGGAACCGACTTGTTGGAATTAATTAATGATATTCTTGATTTATCGAAAATTGAAGCTGGTAAAATAGAGTTGAATATTGAAGAGGTAAATATTGATACAATTGCAACAGATCTCACTCAGTTATTTACGGTAGTTGCTTCTGAAAAGAAAATCCACTACGAAACCATTATGGAACAAGGGATACCGCTATCCTTAAAAACAGATCGACAAAGAGTAGAGCAAATATTAAAAAATTTGTTATCCAATGCTTTCAAGTTTACGCCAGCGGATGGTACTGTTTCTATAATTTTTAGCAACAGAGACCAATTTGACAGAAAGAGAATTGGCATTAGCGTGAAAGACTCTGGAATCGGCATCCCTCCTGAAAAACAAGCTTTAATATTTGAAGCATTTCAACAAGCAGACGGGTCAACAAGTAGGAAATACGGAGGTACTGGTTTAGGATTATCAATTAGTAAGGAATTGGTAAGATTACTAGGAGGCGAAATGGAGCTTAGCAGTGAAGAAGGTAAGGGCAGTATGTTTACAATTATTCTTCCGCATGAATCAGTTACTGAAAAATCTACAGTTGAGCCTTTGCCCATTGTTGCCGCACCCCAACTCGATGAAGTTGTTGAGCAACAACAAGTAGAAGATGATCGGAAATGTATTGGTATTGAAGATAAAGTGATGCTGATAATAGAAGATGATGAAAGTTTTGCATCTATAGTCAAAGATTTTGCACGAAACAAAGGCTATAAGCCAATAGTAGCTTTACAAGGGGATGAAGGCTTATTATATGCAAAAAGATATAAACCGGATGCTATTATTCTTGATGTGCAACTTCCGGTAATTGATGGCTGGTCGTTATTGAAAATACTAAAAGACGACCCCGAAACAAAAAATATTCCAAT
>JBDKJW010000005.1:0-37993 GCA_039796395.1 Bacteroidota bacterium | reverse complement strand
CGTAAATTTGTTATCTAAATAAAATTCTATGTCATTCACACTCGCTCCATTACCATATGCACATGATGCATTGGAACCGCATATTGATACTACTACCATGCAAATTCATCATGGTAAACATCACCAAGCTTATGTCGATAATTTGAATAAAGCAGTAGCTGGTACACCTAACGAAGGAAAATCATTGGAAGAATTGGTGAAAGTAGCTGGCACTATCAGTCCCGCTGTTCGCAATAATGGCGGTGGTCATTGGAATCATAGTTTTTTCTGGGAAAGCCTTGCTACTCCCGCTTCAAGCGGGACAGGCGGCAGCCCTTCTGGGGCTTTGGCAGATGCCATCAACAGCGCTTTTGGTTCATTAGATGCTTTTAAAGAGAAGTTTGCACAAGCCGGCATGACTCGCTTTGGAAGTGGCTGGGCTTGGTTACTTGTAAAAGATGGTAAGCTAGAAGTTTCTTCTACCCCCAATCAAGACAATCCATTGATGGATGTTGCAGAAGTAAAAGGTACCCCTATTTTAGGTGCCGATGTATGGGAACATGCTTATTATTTAAAATACCAAAACCGCAGAGCAGATTATTTAGCTGCATTTTGGAATGTGGTAAACTGGAATAAAGTAGCTGAGCGTTTTGCAGCTGTAAAATAGTTATCAAGTAAAAATTGTATTTTCAATCCTTCTCAATTGTAATATTGGGGAGGATTTTTTTAATTACCGCATATGAAAAAATTAATACTCATTGTCATTATCGCTTGCTTCTTTATTGCTTGTTCTAATAACCACAAAACAGTGGTTGTAATGAGTAAGGGCCACGCAGCTATTGATTTGAATGCTAAAACTATTAAAGCTACCGATGGAAGTGGGCATGAAGAAAAAACATTGGATATTAATAGTGCTGAAATTAGTTTCAAGCTCAATACGCCAGCAGGTGAAGCAACAGTAGATATGAAAGAGAATGGATTGTACGTAATTAATGTAAAGAATGATACTATTATTGGCAGCTATCAAAAATACAGCAGCACTAGTGAAGCCAATAAAACAATGACGCAAGAAAAACTAAAGCAAAATATTGACTCTTTAAAATTATTGGTAGAAGGAAAAAATATTTCTAGCGTTAATCGCAACTATTTTATTGTGCCAAATAAAGCCGCCAAAATCACTGATAATAAAGATGCGCAAATTGTAGGCCCCTACCATCAAATGCGCTCTGCAGAAAGAATTGATGGCAAAGACCCTGAAATTTATCGCTTCTATAGTATTAAAGAAATTAGGGAGATGATTATAAAGTTAGAGGCGCTAACTGTTGCTACGCAACAGTAGTTACGAGTTTCGTGTTACGGGATTCGGGAAGTTTATTAATTGCATAACTCGAAACGCGTATCTCGTAACCGTAACTAATCACGGTACCGGATCATAACCCGAGCCCCCACCAGGTCGGCATTTACTCAATCGTTTTAGCAACAACCAGCCGCCTTTAAAGAGTCCATATTTTTTTAGTGCTTCTTCTCCATATTGAGAGCAAGTAGGAATGAATCTGCATTTGGGCCCTAGTAATGGCGAAATACCGTATTGATATATTTTGATAAAAGGAATGAGTAGGTATCCTAGAAAATTTACTTGTTGAGTTGGTTTACAATTAGCACACATACTTAAAAGTTTTCGAGATTCGAGTTTCGTGTTACGAGTTGGCACGCTTTATTTTATCACTCAATTTTTGTAGCACGGCTTCCATTATTAATTTAAGTTCACTAAATACCGGTAACTCTTTTGCTAAAAATAAAAAGAAGACTTCTAATTTTTGTTCTTCCTGTACAGTAAGCAACGCTTGTTGTGTTCGATAGGTTTCACGAAGCAATCGTTTTATACGATTGCGATCGGTGGCTTTTTTAAAATTACGTGAGCTTACACCTACCCCTGCTTGTACGGGTATTTTTTCATTTTCACGAGGTATAACTCTATAGAACACTTTGATGGGGAATACTGTAAAAGATTTACCCGAGGCAAAAATTTCATCAAGTGAAGTTTTGCTTTTTAGTTTCGCTTGTTTGGGTAAACCTTGGTTACTCATACTATAAAAATAAATAGCTCCATCGGGAAGATGAAGCTATTATTATTTTCTTTTTTGCCGACAGTTAAGTCGGTAAAAATTATTTTAATCCTTTCTCGCTAGAAACACTAAGTTTCTTACGACCTTTCGCTCTGCGGCTAGCCAATACTTTACGACCGTTTGCAGTTGCCATACGCTTGCGGAAACCGTGAACGGTTTTACGACGACGTTTATGTGGTTGGAATGTACGTTTCATTGTTTAATCTTTTTTCTAACCCAAAATATTGTTTCTTTTCCCGCTGCAGTCACCATACTGTGGCGTGTGAAAGGACGGCAAAATTAGGGAAAAATCAGTTATCCACAAGGTTAATCTGCTCAGATTGGATGCTTTTCCCAAAGAAAATAGCTCCTTTTTTATCGAAATCGCTTGCTGAGTCGGTGGTTTTGAAACTAATGACCCCATTTTTTGAGCATTTTTCGGCTATTTCGGGATGGCGCTCAAGGTAATTGTTAAGGCTTTTAGCCACAATTTCACCTTGTGAAACTAATGTAATCTTATTACCTGCTACTTCTTCAATTTTAGCTGCTAATAATGGATAATGGGTGCAGCCCAGTAAGATAGTGTCGATCGTTCTATTTTTTTCTAATAGCCTATTTACATGTTGTTGCACAAAATAGTTGGCGCCAGGGGTTGTATGTTCGCCATTTTCAATAAGGGGTACCCACATGGGGCAGGCTTCTTGGGTAACCGTATGATGGGGAAAAAAATGTTCGATTTCAATTATATAGCTCTCGCTCTCAACGGTACCTGTAGTAGCTAATACACCAATAGATTGTGAGCTAGAATAATTACCAATTACTTCGGCTGTGGGGCGAATAACACCCAGCACCCGCTTATTAGGCGCAATGAGGGGTAAGTCTTTTTGTTGGATAGTTCTTAATGCTTTTGCGCTGGCGGTATTACAAGCGAGTACAACCAACTCACAACCCTGCGCAAAAAACCATTCTACAGCTTGTAAAGTGTATTTATATACGGTTTCGAAAGAGCGCGTGCCGTAAGGCGCGCGCGCATTATCGCCAAGATACACATAATCATATTCAGGTAAACAAGCTACAATTTCCTTAAGTACGGTTAAACCACCATAACCACTATCAAAAACACCAATGGGTTTGGAATTATTCATAGGCTAAGTTACGATTTAGTCGGGGAGTCGGAAAGTCGGTGAGCCAGTCAATAGGAAAGTCAATTAGAAAGCTAATAAGAAAGTCCGTAAGCTAGCAGAAAATAATATTCAACTGGCTTACGGACTCTCTGACTTTTTTATGGACTGGTTTCTAGACTTTCTCTCCGACTTCCGGACTAATCTTATCCTTTTCCGGCAGGCTTAGTAGCTGGTTTTGCAGCAGGTGCGGTAGTGCCACCACCACCACTAGCGGCTTTCCAAGCATCTTCAATTTCCTTCGGTAATGGCAATTTTAATTTTTGCGCAACACGAATTGTAAGATTGTCCAATAAGTTAGGTTGAACATATGGAGATAGTGATTCTGCCTTTAATACTATCGTATACTTATTTTCAGCTACGATGGCAGCCAAGGCCTCAGCAACACGAATACGATAAGGATTAACTAACTGCTCATATTTTGCTTGCTCCATTTCTTGTTGGTATTGCTGCCAGTTTACGAGCTGATAGCGTAACTGCAAAATATCGCGTGTAGCCATTTCTCTTCCTTTTACAGAAAGCGTAGCAGAATCTTTTTTAAATAAACTGTCTTTGCGTTGAAATTCAGTTACTTTAAATTTATATTCTTCTTGCAAAGAATCTAATCGGTAGCTATTCATTAAGGTATCGATCTTTTGGATACCGGGGAAAAGTGATAAAGCAGCCTGCTCATCAAAGTATCCAATCTTTACTTGTGCGCTGGCACTGTTTGTGAAAATCATCCCTGCTACAGCTACACAGAGTACTACTAATTTTTTCATTGTACTGAAATTTATGTTGGTTTTTGGTTCACTAATTTCTAATCCCTAACTCTCGGAGCACTTCATCGCTTTTGTCGAGTTTTGGGTCGGCAAATATAACGGTAATTCCCTCACTTTTATCGAGTATAAAGTCATAAACCCTTGCCACAGCTATTTTCTGGATGGCATTGTATACTTTATCTTGTATAGGTTTAACTAATCTTTGACGTTCTTTGAATAAATCGCCCTCATAGCCAAAGCGTTTTTTTTGCAGCTCGCGCACTTCTTTTTCACGTATAAAAAGCTCATCCTCTCTCTTTTTCTTCAATTCTTCCGTTAACATAAACTGCTCGGCCTCATAATTTTTATACATTTTATCTAGTGCGGCCTGTTTATCATCAATCTCCTTTTGCCACTGCTCACCTAGTTGCTGCAATTTTTTATCCGCATCTTTATACTCAGGTATTTTGCCCAAAATATATTTTGTATCGATAACTGCATAGCGTTGTTGTGCTTGCGATACACTCACTAATAAGGCGATTAATCCGAAGAGTAAAATTGTTTTTTTCATACCAAGGTTTTAGGTTCATTATTCGGGTTCAAAACCAAGCATAAAGGTAAAGCGTGCAGCATCCCTAAATGAATTGTTTGGTGTAAACCTATCCAATCCTATGCCATAATCGAAACCTAACAAGCCAAACATAGGTAAAAAGAAGCGCATACCCACCCCTACCGATCTTCTTAACTGAAAGGGGTTATAATCCTTGAAACTATACCAACCATTTGCAGCTTCAAAAAAAGCTAATCCAAAAATAGTACTGCTTGGGTTTAAACTCAATGGATACCTTAACTCCATTGTATACTTATTAAATATCGTAAAGTACTGACTAGCTCTTTGTTGATCGGGGTTTATACGTGGATCAGAACTTTCATATACCGGATAACCTCTATGTGCAATGATATCAAAACCTAACAAGGCAAACTGATTGGTTAACCCCGCATCACCAACCTGAAAACGCTCGAAAGGAGAAATATTTAATTTCTGATTGAAGCGACCTAAGAATCCATATTTAGCGGCAAAACGCAATACAAATTGTTTATTCTTATCTTCTCCATGCGGCTTGCCTAATGGCACAAACCACTCCCCATTAAATCGCCATTTATGATATTCAATAAACTTATATGGATTATCTACCGGATTGATTCCTGGATCGATCAGCGACCATGGTGGTGTAATTTGTAAGCTTGCCATGAAGTTTGATCCCATTTTAGGGAACATAGGCTGATCGATAGATGAACGTTGAAGCGAAACCCTAAAATTAAAGTTGTTTACCAACCCATTATCAAAACCAGGCAAATTAGTAGGATCAATAGCATAGTTACTAAGCTTATAACGCGTATAGTTTAAGCCCATTGATAATGAGAAATAATCATCCGGCCATCTTAACTGTTTTGTAATACTACCTGTTACACCTGTAGTTGAAATATAATTTTTATTGGCAACACTCACATCATATCTACCCGTAAGTGGATCAAATGTTTGTCCGAATTTTGTATTGAAAATACTTACGGTTAATGCATTTCTTTTCTTTCCGCCTAGCCATGGCTCAGTAAATGAAAAGTTATAGGATCGAAAAGCCCTTCCATTACTTTGTACACGTATACTTAATTTTTGTCCATCACCCATTGGTAAAGGGTCCCAAGCCGTTTTTCTAAATAAATTCTTGGCAGAAAAATTATTAAAGGTTACGCCCAGTGTACCGGTTAACCCAATTACACCACCCCAACCTGCGCTCAATTCTAACTGGTCGCTCGATTTTTCTTCCACACTATAATTAATATCTACTGTTCCATCTTCCTGATTAGGAACTGGGTTTGGTGAAATTTTTTCGGGGTTGAAGTAATTAAGTTGACTCAATTCACGAATGGAACGAATAATGGCTTGCCTACTAAATTTCTCCCCCGGAATTGTTCTGAGTTCTCTTCTGATTACATATTCTTTTGTCCGATCATTCCCTGTAATACGTACATTTTTGATGGTAGCTTGTGGGCCTTCGATAACACGAATTTCAAAATCAATCGTATCATTATATACGGCTGTTTCTATAGGATCAGTACGGAAGAATAAATAACCATCATCTTGGTATAAGCCACTGATATCGCCGCCATCGGCAGAAGATTGCTTACCTAATTTTTTATTAAGGGTTTCTAAATTATAGATATCTCCTTTTCTAATGCCTAAAATGGTGCTTAATATTGAGTCTGAATATTTTGTATTACCGCGCCATGTGATATTACCAAAATAGTATTTATGTCCTTCATTAACTTTTAGATCAATATTGATATTTCCACCTAATGTACTATACACAGTATCTCTTTCAATAGTGGCATCTCTATAGCCAATTGAATTATAAAAATCGAGTAATTTTTCTTTGTCTTCTTCATATTTCTTCTCATCAAACTTTGCGGAAGCAAACTTTAGTCGCACGTAGGGATCCAACACTTTTTTTGTTTTACTAAAAGTGAGGTAGCCTCTTTCTTTCATGTATTCGTCAAACGTGTAATGAAGCGGAACAACTATTTTGCCGCTATCTGCAATGGGGTATAATGTAAGGCGAGATTTTTCTTTCGAGCCCTTCATTTGCTTTTTTAATTTATCCTCATCAATATTTACATTACCGCCGAAGTTGATATTATTAATTTTTACTTTGGCACCTTTATCAATAGCAAAATCAAGTGTGAGTGTGTTATTATCTAGTGCTGTATCTTTTTTCTCAAATATCTTAACTTTAGTTTCTCTAAAACCTTTCTCGGCATAGTATTTACGAATAACTTCCGATGCGGTAATTTTCATATTCTCTGTAACAACTCTATTGGGAACTAAGCCCGTTTTTCCGCGTAAATCATCTTGTTGCCCCTTAGGAATGCCTTTGAAATTAAAGTTTGCCAAACGCGGGCGTTCGGTAACGGCTATTTCAATGTTAATATCTTTTCCGGTAAGTTTTGTAAGATAAATTTCAACGCCGCTAAAATAATTTTGTGCCCATAATTTGGTAATAGCTTTTGAAAATTGATCACCACCTGGGATTGTAATTTCATCACCTATATTGATATTGGCAATAGAAATCAATAGATTCTCATCAAAAAACCGATTCCCGGTAACGCTGATAGCTGCTACACGATATTTTTTAGGCGTTTTTTGATTGAATATATTCAGCAAATCGGCGTCTACTGAGGTAATAGTAGTATCAGCGCTTTGTTGTGCCACCGCTGGTGATATCGAGTATAAAACAACAAATACGAACAACAATAATGTAATCAGTTTCTGCATCCCTTTTCTTTTTCGCTTTGCTGTTTTTGTGCGCTTAGGCACGCAGCAGTTGGTTTGGTTTATTTAGGCTGGGCAAATTAACGTCAATAATGAAAACTGTTTGTTAAATCGCAAGCAATTATGGATTGTTTAGGTTGTTTCTTCTTGTATTTGTTGCCCTGTTTTGCCAAATCTACGTTCCCGGCCTTGAAAATCGATGATTGCCTCATACAAATTTTCTTTCCGAAAATCTGGCCAGCGGGTATTGGTAAAATAGAGTTCGGCATAGGCCAACTGGTACAATAAAAAATTGCTAATTCTATATTCGCCACTTGTACGTATCATGAGTTCTGGATCTGGAAATTTGCTTGTTGTGAGATACTGTTGTAAGGTATCTGCATTGATAGTTTCGGCATCAAGCTCACCAGCCGACACTGCTTTCCCTATATTTTTAACCGCATTTACCAATTCCCAACGTGAGCTATAACTCAATGCCATAATAAGGTTCAGCCCTGTATTCGAAGCCGTTAATTGCAATGCCTCCTGTAACTCATTATAAGCAAATTCAGGCAACATATGCATATCGCCAATCACATGCAATCGAATATTATTTTTATTAAGTACCGGCACTTCTTTTCTGATTGTATCAACTAATAATGCCATTAAGCCATCCACTTCCTGTTGTGGGCGATCCCAATTTTCGGTACTAAATGCATAGAGGGTAAGGTATCCTATACCAAGTTCGGCTGCGCCTTCTACAATATTACGCACACTCTCCACACCATGAAAATGGCCATAGAGCCGCTCTTGGCCTTTCTCTTCGGCCCAGCGCCCATTGCCGTCCATAATAATAGCTATATGAGCCGGTAACTGGTGTTTGTTAATCTCAGCCAATAAAATATCCTGCTTCTCCATCCATCAGATTGAGGCGCAAATGTAGTAAAATAGGGCGTTACAATCAATTAGTTGGGCAACGATATGTTTGTAGGTTGAAAGAAACACCTACTTTAAAAGTGGCAAAAGCATCGGCTTTTAGGCTATTTCCTCTTTGTCGGCCTTTAATACCTATAGAACTGCCCGTTTCATAGCTTCTATCCTGCAATAAAAAGCCAGGCGATGGAGAGCCATCGGGCAAGGGCGGGAAGGCATCTGGTGCATAACTGCTACTAACATCATCTAAATAATCTGTATTGGTAAACCTATAAACCAGCTCGGCAAATACATTCATACGAGTATTTAGTGCATACTTCACACCTAGTGTAAATGGAATAGCTAATGCAATGGGGCTATATAGTTTTCGATCGGGGTAAAGTGCAGTTCCCTGCCCTTCGGTTCCTAAAGGGCGTAATAAGTACTTTTCACCATTCAAATAGGCAAATGGATCATAGGAAAAAACACCAATACCCAAGCCTATATAAGGTGTGAAATCGTAGCCCTCAAAACCAGGCTGAAAGCGAAAAAAGCTAAAATCGCCGGATACGCCTAGTTCCCATACATTGGCATTAAAGCTTAAGTTTCTCCTACGCTGAACTGGGTTTTCGCTATAAATATCGGAATACCCAACAAAGGCATATTCTCCCGAAATACGAATACCGATATAATTATTGATCTGCTTTCTGAAAAAAATACCGGCAGCGGGTTTGGGGCGTTTTAATCGTGCATCTGGGTTGAGGTCGCCAAAATAATGCGATAAGCCAAAGCCAAAGCCAATTTCTCCGGTATGCACAAAACTTTCTAATAGTTGTGCATGGGTAATTTGAACTGAGCCCCCTAATAAAATCACTAATATCAACCTTCTAAGCATGCACCATTTTTTTTGCCCCTGTAAAATAGCTTCAAAACAAGCATAAAAAAAGTTAATTTCTCTTATCAAGACCCCAAGTAAGCTTGGATCGCAGCGTTGAAAGAAAACTATTTTCACTTAAACGTATCAAACTAATATCGAATTGTTCTTTACGAACCGCTAATTGTACTGTTTTAGGAACTATTTCTCTACGCGCATCTAAAGCACATATAAATTGATCGGCCCTACCCTCAATTTCAAAAGAAATAATATTATTATCTGGAACAATGATAGAACGCACATTTAAGTTATGTGGCGCCACAGGTGTAATTACAAAACTCGATGATTCTGGGAAAACAATAGGGCCATTACAACTTAGGTTATAGCCGGTTGACCCTGTTGGCGTGGCTACAATCAATCCATCGGCCCAGTATGTATTCAAAAATTCACCATTTAAGTATGTATGAATTTTTATCATAGGAGAAATATCGCGTTTATGAATAGCAAATTCATTTAATGCAAAAGCCCCATCGCCAAACAAAGGAATATTCGAATCTAAATGCAGTAAAGTTCTTTTATCAATTAAAAATGTATGATTCACTAATGCTTCTACGGCACTCGATAAAGCTTCTCTGCTGATGCTTGCTAAAAACCCCAGCCTACCGAAATTGATGCCCAATATGGGGATATTAGTATCTCTCACCAAACTTACGGTATCTAGCATGGTTCCATCTCCGCCGAAACTAATTAAACAATTAATTGATTCATCAAGATCTTCATGCCCATTAAAGCTCTCAATGGCATTTGTTAAGTGTGAGGGAATATTAAATTTCTCGAGTATGGTATTGAATAAAAGGATACCGATATCATATCTGTTCAATTCTTCGAGCAAAATAACAAGTGGATTTTCTTGTTCGCTATCTAAGCCTCTACTATAAATCGCAACTTTCATTTTTGCTAATTAAGCTGTTAAAATTCGTTTCGCGACTGTAAATATACACCTTCCCTACCCAGTTGGTTAAAGCTATATTCAATTTTAAATACAAAATCATAAATAGATACAATATCTAGCCCTATCCCATACGTTTTCAAAAGGGTATTATTGAGGGTATTGGAAGAAATAGCAAACCTATTTGCAGCGTAGCCGATATCGCCATAAGCTTTCAAGAAAAAACGGAAAGGTATTTTATCATGGGTTTTACTGCGAAAAGGGTTGCGCAGAATAATACTTCCCACCTGTTGCTGAACCGTTGTTTTCAATGCTACACCTAAATGCCCGTCTACCACATTATACTCTAAACCTCTCAAATTAAAGTATCCATAACCAAACAGTCGCTGATCAAAAAAATTATCGTTAACTGGTGTTCGTGCTGCAGCAAATCCTTCAAGGTGTAAAAAAGTTTTCGGAGCTAATGGTTTTACATATACCGCACGAATATTGGCTTGCAGCAAATGAGTTATTGCATCTAATCCCCGCTTCATAATGCCAATATCGAGCATCCAACCCTTTAATGGATAATGAATATAATCGGCTTTATAATATTTAAATTGATAAGAGAAATCGGGGTAACGAAATCGTTTTAAGGATGAAGGAAAATAACTTGGATTGATTTTTAAAATACTATCACTTATTTCTTGATCATTATATCCTATTCGCAAAAAATGTCGCTGTAAATTATCGGGTCGCCAGCTATAAGCTATTTCTGCCCGCATCGTTTTCTTCATAATCTGATCTCTTCGCAGAAACTGTTGTTTGTTATCTGCGGTTGCATAATTTAACTCTTTTTGTGTGGCGTATAAATAGCCAATACTAAATCCTTTTGTAAGTTTTTTATCAATAAATGGTAAATTATACCTGAGTGTTACTTGCTGCGTATAGCCGCTAATAAGCCATATATCGAGGTTATCGTTTCTTCCAGTAGTATTATTTTGAATAAATTTTAGTCCATAATTAACCCTATCTAAACTTGCGTTTTGCTCAACTAACCACTGATTGAAGTTTCGATCAATTAATTTGAAATAGGGTAAAGGAAAAAAGTACCAGCGCTCCTTTAGTATTACTTGAATATCAATGATACTATCTGTTTTATGTGAGGTTATTTTAACTTCAATGAATAAGGCGGTATTCATGAGCAGTTGCCGCGATAGCTCCATTTTTTCAGCTAGTTCATGATCTGTAACCTTATCGCCAACTTTTAGAACAACTTCTCTATACACAATAAAATCTCTTGTGCGTTTATTTCCCTGGAGTTGAATACGATGAATTCTTCGCGAAGAATCAAATGATTTTTCTTGCGCGGCAAGTTGTATACAAAAAATTAAACTCCCCAAACCCAGCATCAACAATAACCGCATGTACAGGTAATAATTAACTTACATATTTAAATAAGAGAGCAGGTGACGATAGTTCTCTTTAAGTTCATTGGCATATTCTTCTTCCCCAAAATAATAGCGCACAACATACTCATAGCGTTGGAATGTAGCTACTACATCAGATACTTCCATCTTGTTTATTTTGATGGTAACAATAAGTAATCCGGTATCAGGCTCTGTATACGTATTGAGTTGTGTTATATATGCATCATTTGTTTCTACTAACCTGCTTACTTCACCAAAAGAAAAATTACGTTTTTCACTTTCCATTACGATCACAGCGCCTCTTTCTTCATTGCCCAAAAAAACAGATAATCTTTTGAGCAGATCGGCTGTAAGAATAACCCCTTGAAGTTCTTGTTGCTCATTAATGATGGGTAATAGCGACAACTCATTCGTGGCAATGGTTCTTAGTGCTGCAAAAAAATGTTCCTCTGCCCTCGCCGATAATGGTTGTAAAATTGTAGGGTCCGACAAATGAATAGACGCTTCTTCTGCATCCAACAAATTTTCTTTACTTACCAGCCCAACGAATTTTTCTTCGCTTAATACGGGTAAATGTAATACATCATAGTCTTCCATTAAACTCAATGCGAAGGCAGGCCTATCATGAATAGACAATGAAGGGAAACTATTATTAATTAGTTGGGACGCTAACATATTTTTTTAGAAATCCATCTAAAATAATATTGAATTCACCTGGCACTTCCATCATAGGAGCGTGGCCGCATTTATCTATAAAATGCAATTCGCTGTTAGGAATGAGTTTATTGAATTCCTTACCCACAAAAGGTGGCGTAATGGTATCGTTATTTCCCCAAATGAGTAGTGTTGGTTGTTTAATTTGGTTGAGTTCTTCTCCCAAATTATTACGGATAGCGCTTTTTGCCAAAGCAATGATCTTGATTACTTTGAGTCGATTATTGGTAATTTCAAACACTTCATCCACCAACTCTTTTGTAGCTACTGCTGGGTCATAAAAGGTAAGTTGTGTTTTCTTCTTTATATATTCATAATCACCTCGCTTTGGATAACTATCCCCCATTCCATTTTCAAATAAGCCGCTACTACCAGTTAATGACAATGTTTTGATTTGCTCAGGATGTTTGAGTACATGTACAAGTGCCACATGGCCTCCTAAAGAATTACCCAATAAATGAATACCGTGATACCCTCTTGTTTCAATAAATTTTTGAACATATTTCTCTAATCCGCCCACTGATGTATGAAAAATATCAAGATCGAAAAGGGGCAGAATAGGTACTACTACTCTAAAATTTTTACTGAAATGGTCAATCAGGTGTTCAAAATTACTCATGGCACCAAATAAACCATGCAGCAGTAATAGGATTTCTCCTTCACCTTCTTCAATAAAACGGAACTTATCTACTTGTTTAATCTCGTAATTCATCAGTTAAGTCTTGAGGGCTTATGGCATCTGCACAAATAAAATGAAAAAAACGAACAATCGTTTGTAAAAATCGAAAATCTTACAGAAACAGCCCTGCTTTATAGCTAAAGTACTGAAAAAGGGGCAGATAAACTAGGGTTTGTTGTTAGTAATCGGTGAAAGATTCTTATTTAGGTCTTCAAAAAAAGCACTTAGCTCTGTAAACATACCTTTAAAAACAGGTATTAATTTACCAAAAAGCTCGATGCCAAGCGGACCAACTTGGTGTAACCAGGGATAAGATCTAGACTTGGTGATTGCTTCGTTTGTAAGCCAATGCATTTTTTCAGCATAAAAAATAAGAATACTGAAAACAATCATATAGAGGGCTATATATACCAATATGCCGGCTAATTTATTTAGCCATCCTAGCATACTCAGATCGAGCATAGTTTGAACGATACTAGCACCCACTCTTACCAAAAGAGCAATTACAATAATGATTATTATAAAAGCTAAAAAGGGAAGCCAAGTAGCGTTAACGGAAACGGATGTAGATAACCACCTTGCTACAAGGGTACTCATTTTTAATGCAGCGGCAATGCCGATAAAGATTCCTGCGAAAGAAAAAAGGGCCAATACAAGCCCTTTTTGCATTCCTTTCCATATAGCTATTGCCAATATTATCAATACACAACTATCAAGAAACATGGGGTTATTTACTTAATAACGTTTTTACGGCAGCTGCAATTGCTTTGCCATCTGCTTTTCCGGCTAATTGCTTACTTGCTATACCCATTACTTTTCCTAAATCCGACAAACCAGTAGCACCTGTTTCATCAATAATAGTGGTAAGTGCTGCATGTAATTCCGTTTCGCTCATTTGTGCTGGCAAAAATTGTTCAATCACTGCCATTTCTTCTTGCTCTTTTTGGGCAAGATCAGCACGGTTTTGCTGCTGGAATATCTCCAAAGAATCTTTTCGTTGCTTCATCATTTTTTGCAACATTTTCAACTCTCCTTCTGCTGTAACTTGTCCGTTCGCACCCGGTTCTGTTTTTGCTTTGATGATTTCGGCCTTGATAGCCCTTAATCCTCTCAGCATCCCTTCATTCTTCGATTTCATCGCCTCTTTCATAGCGCCCATTACTTGTACTTCTAAACTCATACTATTTTATTTAGTTTCTTTTAATTGTGTTTCTCTAAATTTTTTATAGAAAGATTTTGCAAATTCTTTCATTTCGGTTGATAGGTTCTCCTGGCCTGTAGCGCGCAAATAAGAGTCGGCCATACCCATATACGTTTGATAAAAAAAGTCGGCCATTTCATCAACCATCATTTGGTTAGTCCATAAATCGATTCGTAAAGCTGTTTTATCTTCTCCATCCCAAAAAGCCAGCATCATTGCTTTTGCTTTTTGTTTCATATCTGCGGTACTATCTGTTGCATTCCAACTGATTTCCTGTGGTACTTTATGTTCATCGAGTGTTATATCGATGGATATATTAGATTGTTTCATATACATTATTAGCGGGCAAAATTAATGCTAAAGATCAAGGGCTGCCATAATTTCTGCATAATATAAACGCGCAGCTTTTTCCCATGAATACCTGGCCGACTGTACTAATCCAGCTTGTATACGCATGCTTCGAACTGTTTCACTTTTATAGAGCAACTGCATTTGAGCAGCAATATCTTCCGGATCAGCAGGATTGGCATAACATGCTGCACTACCACCAACCTCAGGCATGCTTGAAACATTAGCTGTTATTACGGGTACCCCAGCTTGCATTGCTTCTACAATGGGTAATCCAAACCCCTCCCAATTGCTCATATACACCAACGCATAAGAACTAGCTACCAATTGTTGCAAATCCTTATCGGGCAAGTATCCTGTAAGTATTACATCATTTCTGTACTTATATGTTTTTAGTTTCTCCATAAAGCCTTCATATTTCCAGGCTAAACGACCTGCTACCACCAATTTCATACTACTTTGATGCCATTTTTTAAAAAAAGAAAAGGCTTTTAGCAAGTTGAGTAAGTTTTTACGTGGACTAATACCCCCTATAAAAAGGAAAAATTCTTGATCGCTTGTATATTGTTTTTTTATCGCCTCTTTTTCTTCCCACTGCAATGGCACAAAGCCTTTTCGGGCTGCGCCAGGTATTACTTGTATATGCTTATTGAGCCTAGGGAATTGGGTGATGATATCTTGCTTTGAAAACTCCGATACCGTTATTACCCTTTTTGCTTTACGTAAAAATTTTTCGGTAAAGAACTGGTAATACCATTGATTAGCGCTTGTATTATCTTTTGGAAAATGCTTATAGGCAAGATCATGTACTACTATTAATTGTGGCACTTTCGACGATAGGCTACAAAAGCCATAGGGCTGCAGCCAAACACTGGCGCTTATTTTTTTAACTACCCGAGCAGCCGCTATATTATACCAGTAAAAAAAAGCAGCCGCATGGCGTGCGGCAGGTTTAACGAGTATTGCTTTTACATGAGGGGCTATGAGGAAATTTTGACTATACGGTTTATCAAACAATAATACAAACTCATGTTCGGGATGTGTAATGATAAGTTGTTTTACTATTTCCCAGGCATAATGGCCATACCCTTCTTGCGCATTTTCTTTAAAAAAAATTGCATTTACCGCAATTACCATAACGGAGTTTTATTAATCATGTAAATCGGTAACACCGCCTGATACGGTATATTTCATAGCATCTGCTGCGCTGATATTGGTTAATTGCTTTATGCGCGATATTGGCACAAAATAAGTAATCCCTGAAATAGCATATGAGTGAGGCACATAAACAGTTACATGATCCATCAATCCAAAATCTGCGCTACTTTTTTGCGTAATAAATCCAATACGCCAAACATCTGTGGCATCTACATTTACTAAAACAGGTTTATCAAATTTCTTTTTATTACCGGCAAATGCTTCTAAAAAGTCTTTAACAGATGAATAAATAAATTTAATACCAGGTGTTTTTTCCAATACAGTGTCTAAAAGTACTACTAGCCTCCCTATTGCAAATAAAGATGATAGCCATCCTACTAATAATACCAAGATAACTACAACAATAAAGCCGAGCCCCGGTATTTTCACCAAATTACCTTCTTCGTTCTTGGGCACCATAGAGGGGGCAAAAGCATGAATGATATTTGGAAGGATACCATCTACCAGATTAAATAGGCTCAGTACCACCCATATAGTAATACCAATAGGGGCCAAAACAATAAGCCCTTGGAAGAAGTATTGGAACAATTTGGAGATAACGGCCCTAAAGCGCATAGCACTGCGTTGAGGCTGCAAGATAAAAAGAAATGCCTTACCAAAAGAAAGCTAATACTAACGCTAGTAAGTATTGCCGTTAATCCTATAGAAGTGCCTTTAATAATAATTTAATAGTAAAAAAACTATGGAAACTTTGGCGACTATAAAAGTTTCCATAGTTTTGCGGCCATTAATACAGGCATGGAAACAGAAGAACGAATAGTACAAAAAGCGCATGAGCTTTTCTTTCGGTACGGATTAAAAAGCGTTACCATGGATGATATTGCTTCTAGCTTAGGGGTAAGTAAAAAAACGATCTACCAGTTTTATGCTGATAAAGATGCCCTTGTGGAAGCTGTTGTTCACGCGGAAACTAGGCAAGACGAATTGGAATGTGCACGACACCGAAAAGAAAGTGAAAACGCAGTGCATGAAATGTTTATGGCATTAGATATGATGCAAGAAATGATGGCTACGATGAATCCTGCCATTATTTTTGAGTTACAGAAATACCATCCAGCAGCTTTTAAAAAATTCAATGACCACAAGAATAAGTTTCTCTATAAAGTAGTAAAAGAAAATATAGAGAAGGGCAAAAAAGAAGCCCTCTATAGGCCAGAAGCCAATGCAGATATATTGGCAAAATTTCGGCTCGAAAGTATATTTATTCCATTCAATCCCGAATTATTCTCGCCCGCTAAGTATAACCTGTTTCAAATAGAAGCAGAATTGCTTGCGCATTTTTTGTATGGCATTACCACTACAAAAGGACAAAAACAAATATTAAAGTATAAAAAACAAAGAGAAAAAATTGCCAACATATGATGATTAAAAAAACGATAACAACCACCGCAATACTGGCTGTACTGCTAAGCAGCGTGGTTGGGCAAAAACAAGCAAACCGCCATGCCTTTAGTATCTCACAAGCAGTTGAGTATGCTTATAAAAATAATGTACAAGTAAAGAGTGCATTATTAAATATACAATCTCAAATCCAAACGAATAGAGAAGTGTCTGCGGCTGCCTTACCCAATATTACTGGCGGTATTGGTGCACAGTTCTTACCAAATATTGCTGTTACGGTAATTCCCGACTTCATTTCGCCAGCTACCTATGGTGTATTGATCAAAGAGGGTGTAAAAGATGGCAATGGAAATGCCATTCAAATGCCGTCTTCTTTTGGTTCTGTAAACGCGCAATTTGGTACTAAATATAACTCAAACGCTACGATTAGCTTAAGACAGATTTTATTTGATGGGCAAGTTTTTGTTGGGTTACAAGCCCGAAATACGGCTATTGATTTTCAAACTAAAAACGCTGAAGTAACGGAGGAATTAATTAAAAGTAATATTTATAAAGTGTACTACCAGTTGGTGGTAAGCAAAACACAATTGAATTTACTAGATGCAAATATTGACCGTATAAAAAAGCTGGAAGCAGATGCTACTATTCTATTTAAAAATGGTTTTGCAGAAAGAATTGATATCGACAAAGCTTCCGTACAATTAAATAATCTTCATACGGAAAAACTAAAAGCACTCAACTCCATAAATATGGGTTATTTGGGTTTGAAAACATTAATGGGTATGCCCATAGCAGATACATTGATACTTACAGATACTTTAACCTATGCACAATTAAAACAAGATGTAACCAGCGATCCCTATGCCTACGAAGACCGAAAGGATTATCAATACCTCTCTCTTGCAAAAAAACTCAATGAGTACAATATTCGCAGATTTCAATTGAGTTATTTGCCAACAGTAGCGCTGGGTGCCTCGTACACAAAACAGGCTTTACGAAATAGTTTTGACTTCTTTGGGCCAGGCCCTTGGTTTACAGCATCAGCTATCGGAATGAATATTTCAATACCCATATTCGATGGTTTTACAAAAGATGCTCAGATTAAAAAAGCAAGAATCGACTTGCAAAATACCCAGAATCAAATGGAGGCGCTTAAAATTAATATCGATAACGCCGCAGAACAAGCTAGGTTAAAATATAAAAATGCTATTGCTACACTTGAGTTTCAAAAAAAGAATATGGATCTAGCGGAAAAAGTATATACGCAAACAAAAAAGAAATATGAATCTGGCACCGGATCTAACACCGAAATAAATGCCTCGGATGTAGATCTTAAAGCAGCACAAACAAATTTTATTAGTGCCTTATACGATGCGGTAATTGCAAAAATAGACTACCTCACCGCTGTAGGAAAATTATAAATAAATCAACAAAAATAACTATTATGCTTACGATAAAATCATTCGGAATCATTTGCACAACGGCCGTACTTTTAGCAGCCTGTGGCAGCAATGAAAAAGCAGGCAACAGCTTAGCTGATAAAAAAGCAGCCCTTGAAAAATTAAAAACGGAACAATCTGCTATAGCAGATAAAATTAAAACACTACAAGCCGATATCAATAAGCTTGATACAAATGCTATTAGTACCGCAAAACTTGTGGGCATTACATCTATTACAAGTAGTGATTTTTTACATTATATTGATTTGCAAGGAAATGTAAATGCCGATAACGTATCGTATGTATCGCCACGTATGGGTGGCGGACAAGTAAAAGCCATATACGTTAAGAAAGGGGATGCTGTAAAACAAGGGCAGCTTCTTATTAAACTCGATGATGCCATCATGCGTCAATCTGTTATTGCTGCCCAAAAAGGATTAGAAACCTTAAAAACACAATTGAATTTTGCGAAAGATCTATATCAGCGTCAGGTTAATTTATGGAAAGAAGGAATTGGAACCGAGGTGCAATTAATTTCTGCAAAGAATAATGTTCAATCTCTGGAGCGTCAATTGGCTGCTAGTGAAGAACAAGTAAAAGTAGCGGAGGAGCAATTAAAAGCTACCAATGTTATTGCCGATGTTAACGGATATGTTGATGAATTGAACGTTCGTGTTGGTGAGATATTTGCGGGATTAGCCGGCGCTAGTCCGCAAATTAAGTTAGTAAGCAATGCTGGTTTTAAGGTAACGGCACTTATTCCCGAGAACTATAGCGGAAAAATTAAACAAGGATCTAAAACAATAATACATTTCCCAGATATCAATAAAACAGTTAATAGTACTGTTTCAGTGGCCAGTCGTTCAATTGATGCGAATACAAGAAGTTTTAATGTAGAAATTCGCCTACCCTACGATGCTGCTATCCGTCCTAATCAGGTTGCACAAATTAAGTTTCAGGATTATGAAGCAAAAAATGCAGTCGCTATTTCTGTTAATACAGTACAAACAGATGAAACAGGCAAATATGTATATATAGCTGTGCAAGAAGGAGCCAAATTGGTTGCTCGAAAAAAAGTAATTGTAATTGGTGAAACCTATGGCCAACATGTAGAAGTAAAATCTGGATTACAAGCAGGTGATCAACTTATTACCAATGGTTACCAAAATGTTTATGAAGGGCAGGTTCTTACAATAAATACAAAATAATTTATATAATTCAAACACTTGTTTGAACCAAACAATCTGATATGAATATTGTAGAAGGCATCGCTAAAAAAATTAAAGAGTTCAAACCAACCAGTTGGTCGGTTGATAACAAAACAGCGATATATATTATTACCATTCTTATTTCACTGTATGGATTGAATAAATTCAATACCATGCCTAAAGAGCAGTTTCCAGATATCGTAGTACCCACTATTTCTGTAAGTACCGTTTATTTTGGTAATGCGCCCAAAGACATAGAAAACCTTGTAACTCGCCCCATTGAAAAACAACTAAAATCTATTAGTGGCGCCAAAGTGAATAAAATTCAATCTACTTCTCAGCAAGATTTTAGTTTGATTGTAGTAGAGTTCGATACGGATATTAAAACAGAGCTTGCTAAGCAAAAGGTAAAAGATGCTGTTGATAGAGCACAAACCGATTTACCCAATAATCTTACATCGCAGCCAAATGTGCAAGAATTTGCCTTCAGTGAAATGCCCATTATGTTCGTAAACATAAGTGGCAATTACGATGGTACACGCTTGAAGAAATATGCTGATAAAATGCAAGATCGATTTGAGGAAATGAAAGAGGTTAGTCGTGCTGAGATTGTAGGCGCCCCAGAGAGAGAAATACAGATTAATGTTGACCCTATAAAAATGCAAGCAGCTAAGCTTACTTTCAACGATATCGCCAATGCTGTTGGTTATGAAAACAGAGATATAAGTGGAGGATTAGTTGATGTTGGTAGTATGAGACGAAATATCAAGGTAAAGGGGCAATTTACTTCGGCTCTTGATATGCAGAATATTATTATAAAAAATATATCTGGTGCTCCCATCTATTTAAAAGATGTAGCAAATTTAGTGGATACCGTAAAAGAAACGGAAAGTTATGCGCGCTTGGGCGGACAAAATGTTATTACCCTGAATATCGTAAAACGTTCTGGGGAAAACCTAATTAATACTGCTGATGGTATTAAAAAAATTGTAGAAGACATGCAAGCTTCTCAAGATTTACCAAAAGATTTGAAAGTTTTAATTACCGGTGATCAGAGCAAACAAACGAAAACCTCATTCAATGAATTAGTAAATACTATCATCATTGGTTTTGTATTGGTATTATTAATTCTCATGTTTTTTATGGGTGTTACCAATGCATTCTTTGTTGCATTAAGTGTGCCATTATCGGTGTTTGTGGCCTTCTTATTTTTACCGGTGGCTGATTATATTGTGGGAGCCGATGTTACACTTAACTTCATTGTACTCTTTGCGCTATTATTTGGCCTGGGTATTATTGTAGATGATGCAATTGTAGTAATTGAGAATACACACCGTATTTATAATAATGGGAAAGTAAAGATTGAAAAATCAGCTAAAGAGGCGGCGGGCGAAGTATTCATTCCTGTATTAGCAGGAACTGCCACCACACTAGCCCCATTTTTCCCACTATTATTGTGGAAAGGATTGATTGGTAAATTCATGATTTACCTACCTACCATGTTAATCTTAACATTAGCCGCATCTTTAATCGTAGCCTTTATTATCAACCCCGTATTTGCTGTTAGCTTCATGAAACCCGAGGGTAGAGAATTTGAAGAACCTAAGGGAGCCATATTTAAAAAATGGTGGTTCTGGGCCTTAGGATTATTTGGTTTGTTATTTAACCTGATGGGTTGGCATGGGTTTGGCAACTTCCTCATCTTTATGGCTCTATTAATTGTATTAGAGCGCTATGTGCTTCGTAATATTATTCATTATTTCCAAGAGCGTGTATTACCTGGCCTAATGAATAGGTATGAAAAACTATTGCGTTGGATATTGATAGGTAGAAGACCAGCCTGGTTTTTAGTTGGTTTATTTTTACTATTTCCGGTATCCCTATTTTTATTAATTGCGCGTAATAATCCAAAACCATTCTTCCCCAGTGGCGATCCTAACTTTGTGTATGTGTATTTGAAAATGCCAATAGGCACTAATACCAGTACTACTGATTCTGTAGTGCGTATTCTTGAGAATAGAGTATATAAAATTTTAGAGAAAGAAAAACCCGGCACCGAAGGCTCAATTGTTGAAAGTGTAATTGCCAATGTTGCTGTGAGTGCCAATAATCCACGCGATAATAATAGAAGTATCCAATCTAATTTAGGTAGACTGCAAATTTCTTTCGTAGAATTTGAAAAGCGTCATGGAAAAAGTACAGCTATTTATTTAGACCAAATTCGAGCGGCCATGACTGGTGTGGCAGGTGCTTCTATTGAAGTGGGACAAGAAGACGCTGGCCCCCCCACAGATCCTCCCGTAAATATTGAAATAGTGGGTGATAATTTTGAGGAGATTTCAAAAGTAGCTTATGATTTACAAAATCATTTAGACACGAATAGAATAGATGGTCTTCAGAATTTACAAATGGACATTGATTTAAACAATCCGGAAATCACTGTAAATATTAACCGAGAAAGAGCATTAGATGAAGGGGTAAGTACTGGGCAAATTGGTATGGCATTAAGAACTGCTGTTTTCGGACAAGAGGTATCTAAACTAAAAGACGGAGAAGACGATTATAAAATTCAACTACGCTATAGCGGTATGGCTAGGAATAATATAACCGACTTAATGAATATGCGTATTACTTTCCGTGATTTTAATAGCGGGCAAATAAAGCAAATACCATTAAGTAGCGTAGCTACGATTGATTATACGAATACAGCAGGTGGTGTGAAAAGAAAAAATTTACATCGCACCATTCAATTACAATCTGGTGTTACAGATCCTTCTTTAACGCCTGTTATTAATGCTGAGTTAACTAAATTAATTGATGAGTTTAAACGCAAATCACCATTACCACCAGATGTACTAATCAAGCAAACTGGCGAAAGTGAACAACAGGCTGAAACGTTGAGTTTCTTAGGCATGTCGATGTTAACAGCCTTATTACTCATCTTCTTAATATTGGTTTTACAATTCAATAGTTTAAGTAAGCCATTCATTGTATTAACTGAGATTTTCTTCTCTATTATTGGTGTGTTTATGGGTTATGCGGTTACCGGTATGACGATGGCAACTATCATGGTTGGCGTAGGTGTAGTGGGTTTAGCTGGTATTGTTATTAAGAATGGTATCTTACTAATAGAGTTTACCGATGAGTTAAGAGGCCGTGGTTATAGAACTAGAGAAGCTGCCATACAAGCAGGTAAAATTAGAATCATTCCAGTATTATTAACTGCACTAGCTACCATACTTGGACTTTTACCATTAGCTATCGGTTTTAATATTGATTTCGTATCAATGTTCCAGCATTTAGATCCTAAGATTTTCCTAGGCGGTGATAGTGTTGTATTCTGGGGGCCACTAAGTTGGACGATCATTTTTGGATTGATCTTCTCCTTTTTCCTCACGTTGATTATGGTACCAAGCATGTATTTAATTGCTGAGCGATTAAGAAGGCCCATGGAGAAGTTTTATGGCACAAAATATATCGCGCTATTTGGCTTTACGGGCCCACTCTTCTTCATTTTCGTAGGCATAATGTATGCGGGTAGAGCCATTCAAGGAAAGAAAGTTTGGCTCGGCAATTATGCCACTTCAAAAAAAGTATAATAGTTGGTTTTTTGTTTGAATATTACCGCCCCTTTTCAGGGGCGGTTTTTTTTGACCATACTTCAACTCCTGCAGCCATTCATCCTGATACCATAAAAAGGATTTATCTTATTTCTAATTTTACACCGTAAATAAATAAGCATGCATAACCACGAAATAGACTATCGCATTTTTGGAGAAGAAATGCAGTATGTAGAAGTTGAATTAGATTATAATGAAACCGCCATAGCTGAGCCGGGCGCTTTTATGATGATGGAAGATGGCATTACTATGGAAACCATGTTTGGTGATGGCAGTCAGCAACAGAATAATAGTATTATAGGAAAGCTGTTTAACGCGGGTAAAAGAGTACTAGTAGGCGAAAGCTTATTCATGACTGCATTTACCAATGTAAACAATGCAAAAAGAAGGGTGAGTTTCGCCTCTCCATATCCCGGAAAAATTATACCCTTAAACTTACAGCAGTTTAATAATACTATTATTTGTCAGAAAGATGCATTTTTATGTGCCGCAAGAGGTGTGAGTATTGGTATCGAATTTCAAAAAAAATTGGGAACTGGTTTATTTGGTGGTGAAGGCTTTATAATGCAAAGATTATCGGGTGATGGTATGGCATTCTTACATGCATGTGGACATGTTGTAAAAAGAGAACTACACCCTGGAGAAACATTGAAAATTGATACCGGATGTATTGTTGGCTTTACGGCCAATGTAAACTACGATATCCAATTTGTGGGCGGTATAAAAAATTCTTTATTTGGTGGCGAAGGTTTGTTTTTTGCAACACTTAACGGGCCTGGTACAGTTTGGATTCAAACATTGCCTATTAGCCGTTTGGCTGGTAGAATTTTACAATATGCAACTACATCTCGAAGAGAAGAAGGTAGTATTTTAGGGGGTATCGGTAATTTATTAGATGGCGATGGCTGGAGATAAGATAGTTTAGTGAATAGTTTTTAACTTTTCAACGGCGCGAATTAAGGTCTCTTCTTTTTTGGCAAAACAAAAACGAAGTACTTTATTATCTTCTCCAGACTGATAAAATGCTGAAACTGGGATTGTAGCAATTCCATATTCTTTTGTTAATCGAATAGCTAGTTCTTTATCTGATTCATTTGAAAAATTTGCGTAACTATAGCACTCAAAATAACTACCATAAGACGGTATACAAGTAAATGGTGTATCCTTCATTAAGCGCCTAAAATAATCTCGCTTCTGTTGAATAAGATTACCTAACCCATTATAAGCGGCTGCATTATCAATATAGCTAGCTAACGCTATTTGCTTAGGTGTATCACAAGTAAAACAATTAAACTGATGCACTTTTCTAAATTCCTTCATTAACGCTTCTGGGGCTATACAATAGCCTAATTTCCAGCCTGTACAATGATAGGTTTTACCAAAAGAGAAGCAAACAAAACTGCGTTGAAATAACTCAGGGTAAGCCAATATGCTTTCGTGTTGGATATTATCAAAAATCAAATGTTCATATACCTCATCACTTAATATAAAAATATTTGTATCCTTAACCAGGGCCGCCAATTCTCGCATATCTTCCTTACTAAGCACAGCTCCAGTGGGGTTATGCGGCGAATTGATCATGATCATTTTAGTACGCGCATTAATCTTTTGTTTTACTTCTTCCCAAGGAATATTATAATTTGGATATTGTAATGATATAGGTATTGGTATAGCTCCGTTAATTTCGATATTGGGAATATAACTATCATAAGCAGGTTCAAATACAATTACTTCATCGCCCGGTTGCAATACCGTTGTAAGCGCTGTATAAATAGCATAGGTTCCACCGGGTGTAATAGTAATCGCTGAATCGGGGTTAATAGAAGCATTGTAAAGAAGCTTCGCTTTTTCTGCCAGTTTTTGTCTGAGTAAAGGCAAGCCAGCCATATGCGTATATTGATTGTGATCATCCCGTATGGCTTTATTTACAAGCTCTTTTAATTCATCACACATGGGAAAATCGGGGAACCCTTGTCCGAGATTAACTGCATTATATTCTACAGCTAACTGACTCATTACGGTGAAAATAGTGGTACCTACTTGGGGGAGTTTAGATGCAATAAATGGCTGCACAATAAAATGTTTGGTGCAAGATACTAAACTCAATAAAAATTAAGGCTGCAGTATATTTGCTAAACGCTTTAATTCAATTTCTGCAATTTTAGCAGTAAAGGAAAGATTAATAAGTCTATAAGCTTCATTTTCAAAACTTTGTTGAGCCACTCTTAAATCTATAATCGTTGATTGCCCTAATTGAAAACGTTGTACTACAAGATCTAGCAATTTTTTGGAAAGCTCAAAATTTTGGGCAGCTGCATTTAATTGTGCTATGGTAGTTGTATACGCTTGATAGGTTCGAACTGCCCCAGTTTCAATAGTTAAAACAAATCCATCTCTTTGTGTTTTTGCTATTCTTGTATTTATTGCTGCAATTTGTTGTTGGCGTTTATTAATAGTGCCATTATAGATTGGTATGGCGAGGTTAACGCCTACAAAAGGGCCATAACTCTGATTTTGCAATATAAATCCTGCTGCGCTTGTAGTATTGTTGAAATTAAAGCCTGTTGTAGCTCTTAATGTTGGTAAGCGTAAAGCAGTTGTTTCTTTTTCTAACAGTTCATTTACTTTGATTTGTTGTTCTGCGGCAGTGATCTGAGGGTTTTTCAAAGCAGTACTACGAATAAAATTAAAGTCGATCGTTTTATCTATAATGATCGTATCCTTTATGGTTATGGCAGAATCGGGGCGAACAAATAGCAGATTAAGTAAATTGGTTTTACCCTGATCAATAACTAATTGTTGTGCTAATTCTTGCTGTATTAATGCATTCAAATCTAATGCTGCTTGATAGGTATCTGCATTATTAGCAAGACCCGCTTCTTGTCGGCTTTTTAAAATGGATACCCTTTCTTTAGCTACTTCAATAGATTTACGAATCGTTTGTAAAAAATATTGTTGCCGTACTATATCAAAATAGCTGGTAGCAACGGTTGCAATAGTATTTTGAATTTGCGCATTCAATAAATCTTTATTGAGTAGCTCAAGCTCTTCTAACCTTTTCTTAGCTGCTTTTACCCTAAAGCCATTATACAATAACATGCCAGCGCTGAGATTGGCTGTTAGGCTATTAGAGCCAACACCACTCCTTTTCAAATCACGAGAAGGATCGGGGAATTTTTGATTAATACTTGTAATTGTTTCATTATCATTTGCTGTAGCGTTCACTGTTGGCAGCCCACCTGCAACACCAATATGATTATTGATGGCTGCAATTTGCAGATTATCTTTCGCCAGTTGAATATTATAGCTGTTTTTTAACGCTATGGCTATGGCATTGGGCAGTGTAAGAATTTCTTGAGCGCTGCCTGGCAATGTTAGTAAGAATACACCTATGTATAGCAGTGTTTTGCGCATACCAATGAAGTTAGTATAGAAGCCGGTATTGGCTATTAATTTTACACGAACGGGCAAACAGCTAACTTACTAGGGTGCCAACATTTGAGCCTTGTACTACTTGTAATAAATTACCCGGCGTATTCATATCAAAAACGATGATTGGTAACTTATTTTCCATACAAAGGGTGAATGCCGTCATATCCATAACTTTCAAGTTTTTGCTGATAGCATCTTGAAAGCTAATTTTCTCATACTTAACGGCGGTAGGATCTTTTTCCGGGTCGGCGCTATATACCCCATCTACGCGTGTTCCTTTTAAAATTACATCAGCTTTCATTTCAATTGCGCGCAAGGAACCTGCTGTATCTGTAGTAAAATAGGGATTACCGGTACCAGCACCAAAAATCACTACCCGCCCTTTTTCTAAATGTCGCAATGCTTTTCTTCTAATATAAGGTTCGGCCACTTGCTCCATATTAATGGCACTTTGTAAACGTGTGTAAACGCCAATGCGCTCCAACATGGCCTGCATGGCCATAGCATTAATTACTGTTGCCAACATACCCATATAATCACCATGAGCGCGCTCAATACCACTTTCAGCTTCATTCATACCACGGTAAATATTACCGCCTCCGATAACAATGGCCACTTGTACACCTAAATCGGTAACCCGCTTAATATCCTGTGCATATTGCTCAATAATTTGTGGGTTGAAGGGATCACCATTTCTTTGATCGCCTAAAAGGGCTTCGCCCGATAATTTAAGTAGAATACGTTTGAATTTAGGAAGCATGTAACAGATTTTGCGTATCAACAAATATATTGCGAATCGTTAAAATGCCGCCAACTATTTCATCAGAGCCTTATTAATTTCTCTAAGTTAGGTGTTAACTGTTGAGATGAAGGATGAATATACACATGCATAGCTTCCATAGGAATAGCACCCAATAAGGGCTCAGCATTGCCCGGTATCACAACCGCCTCACAATAGGTTACTTTACCTTCAAAACTAACACGAACCGGCCCCACCAAATCGTATTCATTGCGCATATCATTTGCCAATACCGCTCGTTTTTTTTCTATGAAGGGGAGTTGTAGATAGGATTGGATATCTTCATTGATAACAAGATACAAAGAGCCTGAGTCTACCAACATTTCAACGCTGATCTTTCTAATTTCATCAATATCTATAACGTGTTTTTTTGCTAAACCTTCGTCGAAGGCATTCATGAGTTCTATACTTGCATATACTAGTCCCATAGTTTTTAAGTTAGCAGCAAGTTAGCAGTTTAAACAAAAGGCTGATTAGGTATTAATACCTGAAAATATTCTTTTTTCACGGTAAAAAACAAACCCCTCCCCGCCAAGGCGGGGAGGGGTTTTATGCGATTATTATTGCTTGTAATAATCAATAATGAGTAATTCTATCCTAATGCAACTCTTCTGAATTCAGTAACAGTTACATCACCTGCGCTTTTCAAATAAGCTTCAACAGTAATGCCACCATCTTTTACAAAAGCTTGTGCTAATAATGTATTCTCTTTAAAGAATGCATTGAGTTTACCTTCTGCAATTTTAGCAATCATTTCATCGGGCTTACCAGCCATTTTAGGATCGGCTTTCATAGTTTCTACCACAATCGCTCTTTCTCTTTCTACTACATCGGCAGATATACTATTTGCATCTACAGCTAAAGGATTCATCGCAGCAATTTGCATCGCTACATCTTTACCTGCTTCTGCAGCTTCTTTATTTAAGCCAACTAATACACCCATACGGTTTGCGCCATGGATATAAGATGCTACATAAGGAGCTTCTATACGATCAAATTTAGCAACACCAATTTTTTCACCGATAGCTGCTAATTTATCATTGATCATATCGGCCACTTTAGCACCATTGATTACCACTTCATTTAATTCTTCTGCTGATTTCACATTATTAGCAACCGCAGCATCTGCAATAGATGTAGCGAATGCAACGAAATCAGCATTCTTAGAAACGAAATCTGTTTCGCAAGAAATACATACTACAAAACCAGTTTTATGATCGGCAGATGTTTTAGCAATGATTACCCCTTCTTTCGCTTCGCGATCACTGCGTTTTGCAGCTACTTTTTGTCCTTGTTTACGCAACCAATCGATTGCTGCTTCAAAATCACCATTTGTTTCAGTTAGTGCTTTTCTGCAATCCATCATACCTGCACCAGTTGCTTGGCGTAATTTATTAATTTCTGCTGCTGTAATAGCTACTGTAGTTGACATACAATTAATTTTTTCTATAATAAAAGAAGAATGGCCGACAAATGTCAACCATTCTTATAATGTGTTACATAACGAAATGGTTATTTTAACGAGGACCACCACCACCCGCAGGGCGGCGATTACTTGGTACTCTGCGCTTAGGTGCGCCGCCTGCTCCTGGAGCTCCTCCGGTTGTAGCACCACCACGACCTCTACCGCCTCTGCCGCTTTCAGCTTGCGCTTCTGCTTCTAAACGGCGAGCTTTCGCTTCGTTTTCATTATTACTATCATCTGATTCTTCTTCATCTTTAGAAGCCTGACGTTCTGCCAAACCTTCTGCAATAGCAGCAACGATATAGTTCGTGATAATAGCGATAGATTTTGTAGCATCATCATTTGCAGGAATAGCAAAATCTACTTTGTTAGGATCACAATTCGTATCTACCATACCAAAAGTGGTAATGCCTAAACGCTTAGCTTCTGCTAATGCAATATGCTCATGACCAATATCTACAAGGAATAAAGCTGCTGGTAAACGACCCAATTGGGCGATACCACCTAATACTTTTTCCATTTTATCTTTATCTCTGCTTAATGTTAAACGCTCTTTTTTAGTAAGGCTTTCAGCGCTACCATCATTCAACATTTTTTCGATACTCTGCATTTTCTTCACGCTCTTACGAACCGTGTTGAAGTTGGTAAGCATACCGCCTAACCAACGCTCCGTAGCATAAGGCATGTTTACACGCTTGGCACACTCAGTAACAATTTCTTTAGCTTGTTTCTTAGTGGCAACAAACATGATTTTTTTACCGCTCTTAGCAATTTGTTTGATTGCCGCTGCAGATTCTTGTAGGTAATCAACCGTTTTGTTTAGATCGATAATATGAATGCCCTTTTTCTCTGCGAAAATATAAGGGAGCATTTTAGGATTCCACTTCTTTTTAAGGTGACCAAAGTGAACGCCGGCCTCCAATAATTGCTGTTGTAGTGAAGTGTTATTTTCCATTGTATATATGTATTGTAATGTTTTGAAAAATGATTAACGCTTGCTGAACTGGTAGCTTCTACGTGCTTTTTTATGACCGAATTTCTTACGTTCAACGCTACGTGGATCGCGCTTTAACTGGCCTGCCGCTTTTAATGCCGGACGGAATTCAGGATTCACTTCCAACAAGGCACGTGCAATACCTAGTTTAGCTGCTTCAGCCTGGCCTTTTAAACCACCACCTTCTGCATTGATAATAATATCGAACTTGCCCAATACTTCCGCTGTTTTCAACGGCGCTTCTACCTGATTTTGCAGATATACTAATGGGAAATATGCTTTATAATCTTTGTTGTTTACAGTGATCTTACCATCGCCCTTGCTGATGAAAACACGGGTAACGGCTTCTTTACGGCGACCAACTGCGTTTTTTTGTTTTTCCATTTTATTTTTCTTGATACCTCAACGAAGAGGCGTGGTTTAGAATGTGAATGCTTTGGGTTGTTGTGCGCTGTGCGGATGATTAGCACCTGCATACACAAATAATTTTTTAATCATCTTACGACCCAATCGGTTTTTAGGTAACATACCTTTAACCGCTCTTTCCATTACCACTTCCGGACGGCGCTTTAATAAATCGCCAGCCGCTTCTTCTTTTTTACCACCTGGGTAACCAGAATAATTAAGGTATTGTTTGTCTTCCAATTTATTACCCGTAAAGGCAACTTTATCGGCATTAATTACAATTACATAATCGCCACAATCTACGTGAGGCGTGTAATAGGCTTTGTTCTTACCACGGAGAACTGCCGCAATTTTACATACCAGTTGTGCTGTACGGTAGCCGCGTTAGCATGCTTGGTGGTGAAATGAAGTTTACTCATATCTTTTGTTTTAATGAACCCGGCGCTATCCCGCCCGGATGGAATTCCCTTTTTTGGGAGGGCAAAGGTGCAGCTATACAATGGTTTTTCCAAGAAAAAACGCATTAATTTTTACAAGCACATTCGCAACTAATTGATTTTCAATAATAATTTTGATCATTTCCTAAAATTACCATGTCTTTTTGTATGCATTTTTGATTTTCAAATTAAAAGTTGGTAATTTGCCAACCGTTAAATAAATTTGATAATCAGGTAGTTGCCGTATTGGGTGATTTAAAATGTTTTACTTCTTTTATTGCAAAGGAAACAAACAATGCAAATCATCAACTTAATCAAACTAGAACGGTTTCATCGTAAGCATGCAAATGCTAGAAAAAGTTTACAGACATGGAAGAAGATTGTTGATGAATCAATTTGGCAGAAGGATCAAGATATTTTGAAAAGCTTTCCTACAGCGAAAATAATTTCAAAAAAAAGAGCACGTTTTTAAATAACGCATAATGTATACCGGCTAATTGGAGAGATGGATTATGAAGATCAGGTTTTAATCATAAGATTTATCGGAACGCATAATGAATATGATAATATTGACCCTAAAAAGATATAATAAGTCATGAAAAAGAATTGGTACTTATTCGAAAATGATGAAGAGCATGATGAGGCATATAATAGATACGAACAGATCAAGTATGCTAAAAAAGAGGATGCAGATTATAGAGAAAAAATGCTCCTTGTTTTTCTTCTCGACGAATATGGAAGAAGAAATTGGACTTTAGAAGATCCAGATCCCATAGAGTTCATCAAAATTCGTATGGAAGACTTTGGTTATAAAGCAGCAGACTTAGCCAGAGAATACGGAGATAAAGCCACGGTAAGTAAAGTGTTGAATTATAAGCAAGCCCTATCTTTAACCATGATTAGGAAATTTAGCAAATTACTACGCATTCCTCCTGAAGCATTAATTAAAGAATACGAACTACAATAAATTGAGCTATAAAAAATTCACCGCCGCCCAAATTTTCAACGGCTATCAATTTCTTGAACCAGCTACCGTAATCATTACGGATAAAGAAGAGAGAATAATTGATATTGTTCCCCGCTCAGAAGCCGGGGAATATATTCAAGAATTGGAGGGTTTACTTTGCCCAGGTTTTATAAACGCCCACTGCCATTTAGAGCTCAGTCATATGAAGGGCATAGTTCCCGAACATACTGGCCTACCTGCATTTGTTACAAATATTGTTCAGCAAAGAAATTTCCCCGAAGATCAAATACAGCAAGCCATTGCAGATGCCGAACAAGAAATGATAGCAAATGGCATTGTTGCCGTGGGTGATATCTGTAATAATGCACACACGCTGCCACAGAAACTCCAAAACAATATTGCTTATTATAATTTCATTGAAGTAAGTGGTTGGAATCCATCTATTGCTAGCGTAAGATTTGAACATTCAAAAAACATTGCTGAAGCCTTCCAATCACAGATCGATCCGCCTAGGCGAAGCAGACTCTCACTCTCCCCACATGCTCCTTACTCTGTTTCTGATGAACTCTGGCATTTACTTATTCCCGGCTTCGCCGGAAAAACAATCACCATTCATAACCAAGAGTGTTCCGCAGAAAATGAATTATTTGAAAAAGGTACGGGTGCTTTTTTAAACATGTACGAACAAATGCACATCAATAATGCGCATTTTGTACCAACCGGAAAAACAAGTTTGCAATCTTATTACCCTAAGCTTGAAAATGCTGGGCATAAAATATTGGTGCATAATACTTTTATTTCTACTGGTGATATTACTTACATAAACTCGTATCCCGAAACTCGCATCCCGAAACCATCCACCGTCCATCTTCCATCATCTACCGTCTACGGTCAACGGTCTACTGTCTATTTCTGCCTCTGCCCTAACGCTAACCTATATATAGAAAATACTTTACCCCCTATTGATTTACTGCGTAAAAATAATTGTAACATAGTACTTGGTACAGATAGCTTAGCAAGTAATCACCAACTTAGTATTTGGGAAGAAATAAAAACGATTCAAAAACATTTTCCACATATTCTATTGCAAGAATTATTACAATGGGCAACGATTAATGGCGCACATGCATTGCAAATGGATACTGAATTAGGTAGTTTTGAAAAAGGAAAAAGGCCGGGGTTTATATTGCTACATGAAAATAGGGCTCCGCGGAATGTTTTCTAATCACAACTAATTAATGGTAGTTTGCTATACTTTACTATATTTGGTTAATTAGTATAGCTACATGCGCCTCTGGGTTGCTTTAATTATATTTCTATCCATCCAATTTCCAACCTGCTTATTTGCAGAGCAGGTATTGCCTACACTATATATTTATGAAGATTCAGCAACAGAAACAAGTGTTGACTCCATTATCAAGCTATATCGGCAAGGGCGTCTTTTACAGGCACCACCATCTGGAAAAAATATAAGTTTCACCAACTCTTACTATTGGCTTGTATTCGAAAATTTTTCGGAAAATGCTTTGGACTCATTCTATATCAATATTGGTAATCACCATATTAATCGTATTGATTTTTATCGATACCATAAAGGAAAAACAATACTTGAATGGGTAACAGGCGACTATTTTCTCTTTAGTCAACGGCCCATAAAAGCCACAGGATATTATTTTCCGATTAATTATCCGGGAATTTATTTGGCCAGAATAGATAAACGAAACGAATCGTTACAACTCTCCTACCAGTTTACAGGAATCATAAACGCCATTCAAAAAGAATCCAATACAAAATCTATCATGGCCTTACTTACAGGCATTATCATTTTAATGATTGCATTTGGCTTATTTCTTTTTATTGCTGAACGGAGTTATTTGTACATGTACTATAGCATATTCATTGCAACTGGCTGGCTTTGGGTAGTATCAAATGCGGGCTTAGGATTCGAATATTTATGGCCCAATGCCACCCAATTTGCCAGTAAAGCAAGGGTTATTTTTAGCATAGTGCCGATTATATTCGCCTCTGTATTTATGCGTCTTTTTATTGGCAACATAACCAATAAAGTGCTGAACTATACACTCCATATAATAAACATATTATTACTCCTTTGCTTATTCCTTGTTCTTATTGCCAGCCAGGAGAACAAATCGGCTTTCGTATGGGTATTGGTTCAACAAATTATTTTTTTATTACCTGCTGCATATTTACTAACCTCATTTACCATTCTGGTTCAAGAATTATGTAAGGGTAACAGATACGCAGGTTTTTATCTTGCAGCCCAATTTGTACTTATCCTTTCGGTTAGCTTACAAGTTTCTTTTATGTGGGGTTGGCTTAACCTGAATAATGATTTTATCAACCAATTCTCCGTTGCTTTTGGCTATACTGCTGAAGCCATTATTATTACAGCCGGACTTGCCTATAAATTTAATAGATACCGGCTCGATAAGGAATTACTCCTACAACAAATTAATGTACAGCAAAAAGAAAATACAGCCAAGCTTATAGAAGCGGAGCAAGAGGAGCGCAGCAGAATTGCCAATCAATTGCATGATATTGTTGGGTCGTGGCTTTCTGCCGTAAAACTATCGCTTTCTGCACTTTTAGAAAAAAAGCATGCGCATACGGAAGAAACCATTGCAAGCCTAGAAAAAACAACGCATGCTATTGATGTTGTAAGTACAACAGTAAGAAATTTGAGTCATTCCCTTAGTCCAATTATGCTTTCACAAGTTGGTTTTAAATCAGCTATACATAAAATCATATCCCTATTAAATAGTACAGGTAAAATTGAATTTGAACTCATTGTAGTAGGTTTTACTACATTCAATCCAGCAGTGATGCCTTACTATAATGGAATTTATAATATTGTATATGAGCTGCTCAACAATACAGTTAAGCATTCTTCTGCCAGCAAAGCTATTTTACAATTGGTTGAACACGAAGATCTTTATTCAATAATGATAGAGGATGATGGCATTGGCTTGAAGGATGAAAAACTTGTTGAAGAGGGTATGGGTTTTACGAGTATTCGTTCCAAAGTAACCTATTGGCAAGGCTCTTTAGATATTGATAATAATCGCACAGGTTTAACCATAATCATAGAAATACCAAAAGCAAATGCATAGAAAGAAAATAATAATTGCAGACGACCATTCATTTATGATTGAAGGCGTTCAAACAATTTTGAAAGACGATACGGCAATAAAAATCATAGCCACAGCGCAGAATGGGTATCAGCTTATTGATGCCGTTATTAAAGAACTGCCCGACCTAATCATCCTGGATTTAAATATGCCAGGCAAGGATGGTATTTCATGTATTGAGCAAATCAAACGAGGCTTTAGCGGTATAAAAATTTTAGTGCTCTCCAATTATACACAGCCCGATTTGATTTGTAAAATCAAGAAACTAGGTGTAAATGGATTCATTTCAAAAAGTACCGATGCCGCTGAGCTTCGCGATGCCATACATTCCGTATTATCAGGAAAAGATTATTTCCAAAATTTAGATACGAAGTCTTCGGCTGATCAAGAAGATACTTATCTGGATAATTTTATGCGTAAATTTCAACTTACTTCCAGAGAAGTTGGCATCATCCGACTCATTTGTAAAGAAAAAACAACTAAAGAAATTGCAGCTGAATTATGTTTAAGTGAATTAACTATTAATACCCATCGAAGAAATATCAATAGAAAACTCGACATAAAAAATACTGCTGGCTTAATTAATTTTGCCCGTCAATATAATTTATAAAAAATAGGTACCCTCTCCCCCAAGAGAATACCTATAACAACAAAAACAACAAGAGAATAACTATTGAATTATCAACTTGGTATGCTTGTTTTTAGTTTTTATAAAACCGGTTTTTCATACTTATTTAGAATTGATTGTCAAAAGAAACAATAATTCTAGAGGTGGCAAATACCTAGTTTTAGGTAATTTTTAAAAAGCCGCTTTTAACCGCTAAAAATTTAAGTTGGCGTCGTAAATGGCTACTACCGCAGCAGTTCCTGCAAAATGGCATAGCTCTTCATTTCGCCAAAACCGGGTATATGCAAAGCCAAAAATGTTTGATAGGCTTCTAATAATTGCCTGCGTGTGTGCTGATTAAGGGCTATTGTTTCTAACTCATTATAAAAAGATAAGTTCGCTATGCGTGAAGTGATGGCTGCTAATTGATTATCGGCATAATAAGGATGTACTGGTTGCTCTTTTACAAAACATCCTTCTTGCCAATCGATAAATGCGGTATCCATACTATATACTCCCTGTAATTGAAACCCTAATTCTGCAGCAAGGTGTAATGTAAAATATAATGGCAGATTACCTGTAAATAATGGCGTACCCTTATCCAATTGTTTCAAACTATCTTCTATCAAATAAAATAATTCTGGATTAGCTTCTGGTTGTTTTAAGCTATGTTGAAGCAGTTCAATAATATACATAGCCACCGTATTCTTCACTACGTCAAAGAAAATAGCTTCATATATATAGTTCCACTTAAACTCCTTAATAAATTGTAGTTGTTTTAATTCATTATGATATACTTCTAAATCGAGTATGGCACCGGGCTGAAAATAGCCTGCTTTGCCTGCTGATTTTTTGGTGGTTTGCCGCACTCCTTTTACAATATATTGCTGTATACCAAATAACTCGGTATAGATAGAAGTGATAACACTTGTATCGCCATATTTAACTGTACGCAGTACTACGCCTTTGGTAGCATGAATCATAATGCGTTATTATCTCAACTGAATAATCTTTGCTGCGTGTAACCCGCGCATCAAGAAAAAAGTGAGATCAAATTCGAACCACTTTTTGGCAAAGTTAGCATCGTCTTTAGCATAGTGATGATTATTTTGAAATAATTCACCCATTAACACGATCCCCCAGGGAGAACTATTTTTTGAGTGATCCCCGTTTTCGAAATTACTGTAGCCGTATTTATGTCCACACCAGTTTACAATAGCGCCTTGTATAGGTCCCATTAAAAAATGAATCGGTAATAATAAATACCACCAATAATTGGGTGCGAAAAAATAGTAAAAAGCCACATATCCTACCATGAAAAAAAATCTTGTAACCGAGTGGTGACCGAACTTATCGAGCTTATCCCAAACAGGTAGATATGCTTGTGTGAATTTCGGATCGGGTAAATTTTTACCGGTGAGAAATCCTCTGAAAATTAAAATGGTACTACGCATCATTTGATATACATCCGTAAAAAAATGTGGTGAGTGCGGATCTTTATCTGTATCGCTATATTCGTGATGCATACGATGCATTACCCCATATGCTCTTGGTACCAAAAAAGAAGAGCCTTGTACAAGCCAAGTAGAAACATAAAATATACGTTCCCAATTTTTGCTCGTGGTATACATTTGATGAGAACAATAACGATGCAGAAAAAAGGAATGGAAAAACAGCGATAAGAACCAATGGGTTCCGAAAAAAATCAGCATTACAAGCATCGTTTTGGTATTGATCGCAAGTAAGATAGCCGATAAATAGCAAAGCAAAAAAATAAACCTATACCACGCCTGTAAATTGTTTCAAGAAACGAATATCATTTTGCGAATAAAGGCGCAAATCATTTACTTGATATTTCAATTGTGTAATACGCTCTACCCCCATTCCAAAAGCAAAGCCAGTGTATTTTGTAGAATCGATACCAAAATTTTCCAACACATTGGGGTGCACCATACCACTTCCTAAAATTTCTACCCATCCGCTATGCTTACAAATATTGCAACCATCTCCATTACAAATTAAACAGCTAATATCCATTTCGGCGCTCGGTTCTGTAAAAGGGAAATAACTTGGGCGGAAACGCACTTTCACCTGCTTCCCAAACATTTCTTTCACAAAAAAATAAAGTGTTTGTTTTAAATCAGCGAAACTTACATGTTCATCAATATACAATCCTTCAACTTGATGAAAAAAACAATGTGCCCTTGCGCTAACAGTTTCATTGCGATAAACCCTACCCGGACAAATAACCCGTATTGGTGGTTTTTGGGTTTCCATTACACGAGCCTGCACACTACTTGTATGCGTACGCAATAACCAAGTTGGTTCTTCTTTATTTGCAGGCTTATTAATATAAAATGTATCCTGCATATCTCGTGCAGGATGATCTTCTGGCAAATTCATTGCACCGAAATTGTGCCAATCATCTTCAATTTCTGGGCCTTCGGCAACAGCAAATCCCAACCTTTTAAAAATCGAAACAATTTCCCTACGAACCAAACTCAAAGGATGGCG
>JBDKJW010000004.1:0-31910 GCA_039796395.1 Bacteroidota bacterium | reverse complement strand
TTACCAAAAGGTAGTTCCTCGGCTGAGGCTGTTGCGGCTAAATAAGGACCAATACCCGTCATCGATTTTACTAATTCAATAAGTGCGGGCGGAGAGGATGTGGCTAATCCAATTTTAAAATTTTTTCGAGCAAAAAAATCAAATATGTATGCAACACCAGGCATGATAGATGCTTTCCGTTCAATTTTATCTAGAACAACTTGTACAATTTTATCTTGCGCTTTTTTGGATTCTGATAATGGAATATGGAAATACCGAAACCACCAATTAATAAATTCTGCAGTACGTAATCCGGTAGTGCTATTATATTGCTCATGGGTCATTTTAATACCATAGCCAGTAAATACTTCTGCGGCAGCTTCATTCCAAAGTGGCTCACTATCAATTAATAAGCCATCAATATCAAAAATCACATTCTCTAATGCCATATATCCCTTTTGAAGTGGGCAAAAATAAGTGGTATCACCACTAAATCGTGGTTATACCGAGTATTTTTAAATAAAACCTTAACAATTTCACTACAATGCTTATTTTGCAACGCTTGCCAACTGAACCAAAATGACTTTACTCGAAAGAATCAAGCATATTCGTATTATTCGCTCACTTGTATATGGTGTTGTGGGCGCTGTATCTTATCCTGGGTTAACGCTAGTGAACAAGATCAAGATAGAAGGAACAGAGCATTTGAAAAACCTACCTCGGAAAAATGTTCTTTTTGTGAGTAATCACCAAACTTATTTCGCAGATGTAATTACTTTCCTGCATATTTTTTGCGCGGTGAAATGGCGTAAAGAAAATAAGTTGGGTATCCCTTATTACTTGCTGAACCCATTTACCAATGTTTATTTTGTTGCGGCTGAAGAAACCATGAATGGCAGTTTTATTAGTAGACTTTTTAAAATGGCAGGCGCATTAACGGTGAAAAGAACTTGGAGATCTGAGGGAAAAGATGTGAATAGGAATAGAGATGAATCGGATACACAAAAAATAGATCAGGCATTGGATAAAAGTTGGGTTATTACTTTCCCCCAGGGAACTACAAAGCCATTTGCACCAGGTAGAAGAGGTACGGCACATATTATTAAGAATAATCAACCCATTGTTGTGCCTGTTGTTATTAATGGCTTTTGGCGAGCATTTTCAAAAACAGGATTATCATTTAAGAAAAAGGGCTCTCAATTATCTATTCGTTTTAAAGAGCCGATGATTATAGACTATACGCAGTCTGTAGAAGCTATTCTAGATCAAGTAATGGATGCTATTGAGCAGAGTAAAAACTATATGCTCAAAAGCAAACATCATTTAATGACTAAGCTCGATAAGTAATTAATCTTTTACAAATAAGGCCCTTAGCTCATTAGCATCATCAGGTTTCATTTTACCTGCTAGGATAAGCCGAATTTGACGGCGTCTTAACGCTCCTTCAAATAATAACTTTTCATGTTCAGTTTCTGGAACCAATTCAGGTATTTTACGTGGCTTGCCATTCGGGTCGAGCGCTACAAAAGTGAAAAAAGCCTCATTGCTTTCGTATTTATATTGATGCAATAAATCTTCCCCCCAAACCTTTATATGTATTTCCATGGAGGTATTGAAAGCCCTACAAACTTTAGCTTCTATATGAACTACATTACCCAATTTTATTGGATTCTTAAAGCTAAGGTTATCTACAGAGGCCGTCATACTAGGTGTATTGGAATGCCTACCTGCAGCAATACCAGCGGCAATATCCATCCAATACATTAATCGGCCTCCCATTAAATTTCCAAACGTATTCGTATCGTTGGGTAGTACCAATTCATTCATGATGGTAAAACTTTCTCGCGGGTTCTTTGCTTCCATGTGTTACTAATAAACTGTAAAGATACGATAAGCAAAATAAAGGTTAGATGGTTACCGATTCTAGTTGTGCTAAATAGTCATTATTCACATCTGCACCAATGCCTGGTAAGTTGGGTAATTTTAATTTCATACCATGGTAGCTAACGCCATTAAGCACAGGGTCAACTGTATGGCCAAGTAAACAAGTATCTAAATCGTAGAATTTAATATTATGGAAAGCTGTTGCGAAATGTACTTTGGCACTTAATGCAACCCTGCTTTCTAACATGCCCCCCATCATGCAGGGAATATTGTTTTTCTCCGCTACACTATTAATACGCATAGCTTCTGCAATACCACCACTTTTGGCAAATTTAATATTGATAGAATGGCAGGCTTTGTTGCGAATAATACGTTCTGCATCATGATGTGTATATACACTTTCATCGGCCATGATAGGAATGGGCGATTGTTGGCAAAGTATAGGTAATAACTCATCTTGCCAAGTGCGCATGGGCTGCTCACAAAATTCAATGTTATAGTTACCCAATTCAGTTAGTGCTTTTACCGCATCATCATAAGTCCAGCCTTGGTTTGCATCTATACGAATAGTAGCTTTATCCCCAATTTTTTCCCGAATTTTTTTGATGCGCGCCACATCTGTTGCCGGATCTTTACCAAGCTTAACCTTTAACTTTTTAACGCCATTGTTAATAAACTCAATAGCCTGAGCAGCCATAATTTCTGGACTATTAATGCCAATCGTTAAGTCTGATTCAATTTCTTTTTCTGTCCCCCCCAAATATGCATATAATGGGAGATTTTCTTTTTTTGCAGCTATATCAAACAAGGCCAAATCAAAAGCACTTTTAGCAGTATAATTTTTAGCGGTAAAAAGATCTAATTCTTTTAATCTATTATCCCTATCGAGTGCCTCTTTATTTTTCCATAAAGCTGCAAATTCTTTGGCCATTTCAAAACAGGTTGCTTGTGTTTCACCCACAATCATAGGAAATGCCGAGCACTCACCCACACCTATTATACCTTCTGAAGTATGTATTCGAATAAATACATTTTGGGCAAAATGCATAGTGCCTGTTGCGATGGTGAAAGGCACCATAGGAATGGAATATCTATAAATTTCTGTTTGCGTAATCTGCATTTGCGAATGTCTGTATTTCTCAGAACTTGTATTGAATTTTTTTCCAGAAGCTAAAAAAGCTAGGGAAATAACCACTAACAGAAGGGCATAGCCAATCTCTTGGTTCGCAGATACCTTTATAATGCGTTGATAGTGGATGTTCTTTAAAATAAATGGGATTATTATTTACTTGCGCCAGGAAAGTATTAAATGGGGCTACTACTATTTGAATACCAGGGATATTTTTGCGCGCTATTTCAATGATAAAATCAATTACTTTTTGGCTAACGGGAAATCGTTCAAATAGATTGGGTTCAAGTAATAATATGCGATAACCATTTTCATCTTTATGCCATAAAGGATCAATATTGTATGCGTTGTAAATAAAGATTTTATTGCCTTTTTCTAAGATAATCTCATCAGATGTTGGCAGTGTTGTTTGTAAAGAGAAATCAGTGATAGCTCTTAATGGATTAGGGATTGTAGTAAGTGGAAAATTTTCGTATGCGCAATCTATATAAGTATCTGTTTGTAAACTGTTTGTGTATCGATTAATATTTTCTTGATTGGCATAGTATTTTTTACTGCTGAATGCACCTGCAACCCATTGCCAACTTAGCATATTGCTCGCTAAATCACCATCTAATAAATGATAATACATCCATTTTGCGGGCACTAACCAATGCGCTTTTGCAATATTGCAAGCAAGCATAGCGGTATACATGCGTGCATGGTTATGCATATAGCCAGTTTGGTACAAATTACTGATGGCTTCATCAATAGCATGGATACCCGTATTTGCATTCGCAATAGCTACGGGAATTTGATCATGTTCAACCTGCGTTTGTTGTTGCTTGAGGTCGGAAAAAATAGCGTCTCCTTTTGCTTGCCAAACACGTTGAAAGTACTCGCGCCATGCCAGTTCTTGTAAAAATTTTTCCGACTCAAATTTGGTATATTTTTTCAAAATTATCGTTGCAATGGCTGGAAGAGTGATAACGCCGCGTGCTATATAAGGTGATAGGTAAGATATATCCCCATCTATAAAATTTCTTGTTTTAGCATAGCGAACAGGGTTCACCATTTCTATTCTTTCTACAATGGCATTATAGTTGGTTGGAAAAAGAATATTATCCATTGTTCAATTTTTCTAAATAATTATTTGCTGTTGTCAATAATTTATTTTGTTTATCTAAGGGCATTTTGTCGAAGCTCTTTACTAGCATGCCTAATCTGGGGTTCCTAAGAAAGAAGCTTCTATGTACATGCATAAATCGCCAAAAAAGTGCGTCCCATATTTCTTCCCATTCGCCTTTTGGGTAATTACTCATTTTACGGATATAATTACTGCCACTGATATAGGGCTTCGTTGTCATAATACCGCCATCCGCAAACTGTGTCATCCCATAAATATTGGGAACCATTACCCAATCATACGCATCAATATACATTTCCATAAACCATTTGTAAACCTCATCTGGATTGAATTCACAGAGTAGCATAAAATTGCCAAGAATCATGAGCCGCTCTATATGATGGTTGTATGCAGTAGCACGTAATTTTTGGATGGCATCATCAACGGGTATAATACCTGTTGATCCCATCCAAAATGAGGTTGGAATTTTTCGCGTAAATCCCCAATAATTGGTGGTGCGTTGTTTTGTTCCTTCTCGTTCATAAACAGCCCGAATAAATTCTCTCCAACCAATTAGTTGGCGAATAAAACCTTCCAGGGAATTTAATGGTACATTCTGTTTAGTACCATAGGCTAAGGTTTCTTCAATCAATTCGTTTATATCTAATAAACCAATATTTAGCATAGGGGTAAGTACACTATGGTATAAGATGGGTTCATGCGCTACCATTGCGTCTTCATAGATACCAAAGAGATTAAACCGTTCTTTTAAAAAATGATGAAACCATGCCATTGCCTCTTTATGGGTGGTAGGATAAAATTGATTGGATCTAGTAAAATCAGTTGACAGCTTATAGGGGTTTCTAAAATTTGCTTGTACGTATTGCTTAGCTTCTGTAACATAAGTGTTTGCTAAGGGAAAGGGATAGTTGGGTATTTTTTCTTCCTTGGGGAATTTAGCCCGATTATCTAGGTCGAATGTCCATTTCCCCCCAATTGGTTCAGCATTTTTATCGAGCAATATTTTTCTTTTCTTTCTTTGATGTATGTAAAAGTCTGTTTGAAAATATTTTTTCTTCCCATCAAAAAACTGCGAGAGTTCTTCAGGCGTGTTTAAAAAATTGGGATTTTGGTACCAATTAATATTGATGTTATTTTTAGAAGCAGCTGTTAGTAATCGCATCTTTAGCCAATTATCTGTGGGGTCTATAAGATGAATGCTAAAATATTCCTCGCTATATAAGTATGCTAGTAATTGCCTACAATCCGCAAGGGTACTATTTGCATCTATATACGTTACTTTTTTATTTCTTGCCAATAGCCATTGCTTATAATATTGCATGGAGGCTCGATGTAAAACAAGCTTTTGGGGATGGAAATGATATTGTTTGAAAAAAAGGATTTCTTCAACAAGCCAAATTTCCTCACAAATAGGTAAGACCGGATTTCTTTCAAAAAGTTGATGGGGGAAAATAATAGCTGCTTGCTTTGGCATTTTTTCAGAACAAAAAAGCCAATCATATTGTTTATAAGAAAAAAATTATGGAATCTTTAAAAGGGAAAACCGTTCTTATTGCGGGAGCTACAGGCGGTATTGGATCTAGGGCTGCAAAAATGATTAGTGCGAGTGGTGCAATTGTATATCTTACCGGAAGGAATGCTGAAAAATTGAACCAAGTGGCTAAAGAGGCTGGCATAAGTAACGATCGTGTTTTTGAAATGGATATAGCCAATGAGGCATCTGTAGTAGCAACGATCCAACATATCAAAACCCAAACTCCGATCATTGATATTTTGATAAATGCTACAGGAATTGGCATCATCAAGCCTATGGATACACTTACTAGCGATGAGTTTGAGCAAACGCTTCGGACGAATTTAATGGGTAGTTATTATTTAGTAAAAGCTGTTCTGCCCTTCATGAAAGAGCAGAAAAGGGGTTTAATTATTAATATTCCTGGGGTTTTAGGGAAAGTGCCAATGGCAGGTGCAGCCGCGTATAGTGCCAGTAAATATGGACTTGTTGGTATGATGCAGAGTATTCGAGAAGAGCTAAAACGAACAGAAATTCGCATTACTAATTTATTTATGGGTGGTGTGGATTCGCCGTTCTGGGATACGATTGATTTACGGGTACAGCGCGATAAAATGATTATGGCAGAGGAAGCAGCTAAATCTGTATGGTTCTTATGCCAGCAACCCCTGAGTGGGGTGGTTAGTGAAATGGTTTTACAGCCCTTTAATCACCAAGCGATTTAGCCATTTATCAAATAATTTCATTTTTTCACGAAAAGGTTTTCATACTTAGCCTTATGCGTCCGATATTCGCAGTACGAACAGCCGTTAGCATGAATATTTCCTTCGATAATACTGAAAACGCGTTTGCCTATAAAAGCGATAAAGAGCTAAAAGGAGCGAAGTTTCTTTTTGGCACAATGGGCTACCCATGGTTTGTACAAATTGGTACTCGGTTAACCCCCTTTATCATGAAAACAGGATTGCCAGTTCATGGACTTATTCGCAAAACTATTTTTAAACAATTTGTTGGAGGAGAAACATTGGCCGAAACGGCAGAAGTTGGCGAAACGCTTGGTAAGTACGGTATTAAAGTTATTTTGGATTATGGGGTAGAAGGAAAAGAGGGGGAAGACAGTTTTGATCATGCAACAGATGAATTTATTCGCGTAATTGAATATGCCGCAACGCAAACAAATATTCCTTTTATTAGTATTAAAGTTACGGGTTTAGCACGCTTTAGTTTATTGCAAAAATTAAATGAAGCGCCCCGTTTAAGAAGTGGTATTCATGATCACGAAGAGGAAACGGCAGAATGGGATCGGGTGCGTGATCGCATGTATTCAATTTGTGAAGTGGCAGCTGAGAAAGGTGTTGGTGTATTGATTGATGCAGAGGAAAGTTGGATTCAAGACCCCATTGATCGGCTTACTATGGAAGTGATGGAGGAATTTAATAAAGAAAAAGTAGTTGTTTATAATACGATTCAATTATATCGCCACGATCGCCTCCGTTTTTTAGAACTATCTCATAAAATAGCGAAAGAACAAGGCTTTAAGTTGGGTGTTAAATTGGTTAGAGGCGCTTATATGGAAAAGGAGAGAAGTAGGGCGGCTGAACGTGGACAAACATCGCCCATTCAAAAAGATAAAGCAGTTACCGACGCTGATTTTAATACAGCCGTTCGTTTTTGTTTCGATCACTTAGATAATACTGCTGTTATTATTGCCTCTCATAATGAAGAAAGTAATTTATTGGCAGCACAATTAATCCACGACAAAAATCTACCTCATAATCATCCTCATATTCATTTTTCTCAACTATATGGGATGAGTGATAATATTACATTCAATTTGGCGAAAGAAGGGTTTAGTGTAAGTAAGTATTTACCCTTTGGCCCTATTAGAGATGTGATCCCTTATTTAATGCGCAGGGCTAAGGAGAATAGTAGTGTAAGCGGACAAACAGGCCGCGAGTTGCTTCTTATTAAAAAAGAGTTGGAGCGAAGAAAAAGGGATTAGTATATTTGTTGTACAAAAATCCTTTATGAGAAAAACCACCTTATTGGCTTTAGCCATTGTATCTATTCAGTTTGTTTTTAGTCAGGAAACGACACCCAAAAAATCATTAAGTGCAAAAGGTAATAAGTATTGGGGGATAGGTATTTCGCCAGTATATTCCGATGCATTTTTGTCATATACAGACTTTGGTTTTCAAAATGGTAATAGTAATATTGGACTACTTGCAATGAGTCATTATGGAAAATTTGTTGCAGACAACGTAATGGTTGGGGGGGTTCTTACCACTGGATATCATTATAATAAAAGTAGTTTCACTAATTCATTTCCAGGCGGTATTTTCCCTGGTGTACCCAACCCGAGTAAAATTGAATATACAAACAAGTACAATGATTTTGATATAAGCATAGCCCCATTTGCTCGCTATTATATTAATTTTAATAAAAGGGGATCTGTAGCACTATTCTTACAAGGTGCTATACCTTATGTATATTCTACGAGTGTTTTTAAAGGTGAGCAGCTAAATAATGGCGTTTTAAGTTCAAATGGCTACACAACCACCTATAGCTCTCTACGTGGTAGTTTAGGCTTTGGTGTTGCCGTTCAAGCTAAATTCGGCAGTGTTGACACACATGTAAGTAATATGGGCTGGTTCATCAGCTTTAATAAGCTTATTAAGAAGTAGGCGTAAGTTTTTCACATCGGTTTACAAGGGTCCAAATAGCCATTTTTTCGTTGTTTATTTGTGTATGCAGCAATACCACGATTTACTCAGGCATATACTTGATAATGGCGTTTCAAAAACAGATAGAACGGGAACGGGAACTATCAGTTGTTTCGGTTACCAAATGCGGTTTAATTTGGCAGATGGTTTTCCGTTAGTTACTACTAAAAAATTGCATCTTAAGAGTATCATTCATGAACTATTATGGTTTTTGAAGGGAGAAACCAATACTAAATACTTAACTGATAATGGAGTAAGTATTTGGAATGAATGGGCCAATGCAGATGGTGAACTTGGTCCGGTTTATGGCAAACAATGGCGTAGCTGGGAAGGTGCCAACGGGGTTGTAGTTGATCAAATAAAAGATGTTTTGCATCAGCTTACAAATAATCCGGATAGTAGGAGGATGATTGTAAGTGCTTGGAATGTAGCTGATTTACCCAATATGGCATTAATGCCTTGTCATACCCTTTTTCAATTTTATGTAGCAGATGATAAGCTTAGTTGTCAGTTGTACCAACGCAGCGCCGATGTTTTTTTAGGTGTTCCTTTTAATATTGCTTCTTATGCATTGCTCACGATGATGATGGCGCAAGTATGTGGATACAAATACGGAGATTTTGTACACAGTTTTGGAGATGTGCATATTTATAATAATCATTTGGAACAAGTGAATACCCAATTAAGTAGAGATGCCTATCCTTTACCTACCATGCGTATAAACCCCGATGTGAAAGATATATTTAGTTTTAAGTATGAAGATTTTATATTAGAAAACTATCAGTTTCATCCAGCTATTAAAGCACCAGTGGCGGTTTAATCTACAGTCTTCAGTCTTCAAACAAGATTGTATTTGTTATTTATTTTAATTTTCAGATTGAAGATTCCAGATTTTTAATTATGATTTACTTATGAAAATAACGCTAATAGTTGCCGCCTCTACTAACAATGCCATCGGTAAGGATAATAAATTGCTTTGGCATTTGCCAAAAGACATGCGTTTTTTTAAAAATACTACGTGGGCAATGCCAGTAATTATGGGCAGGAAAACGTATGAATCGATGGGCAACAAACCATTAAATGGCAGGTTGAATATTATTATTACAAGAAACAAATCTTTTATTGCCGAAGGCGCCATAGTTGTAGATTCTCTCGACATAGCGATAGCAAAAGCCAAAGAAGAAAATTATAAAGAGGTATTTGTAATTGGTGGTGGTGAAATTTATCAACAATCTGTTGATGTAGCTAGTAAAATATGTAGAACCAAAGTAAATGTTGAAATAGCAGGGGATACTTTTTTCCCAGCTATTGATACGAAAATTTGGAAACTTACCAATAGCGATCTGCATGAGGCCGATCAAAAGCATGCTTATAGTTTTGCATTTGAAACTTGGGAAAGATAGATATGGATATTATTCCCTTTTTATACACGTTCTTATTTGCATGTTGGCTAAGTATCTCCTTTTATTTTAACAACCAATATTGGCACAAAACGCTATTACAAAGTATCAACTTTTTTATTACTGCGCATGCGTTATACTTGATCTATAGTTTATGGCAATGGTTTTCTTTCTTCAAACAATTTTTACATGTTAACCAGTCAATTAACTGGGATTTAGTGTTTAGTATTCCAGTAATTCAAACTATAGGTTTATGTTTTCTACCTTTATTATTCTTTATTCCATTTTTCCGCCTAAATAAATATATAAGTATTGGTATCTGGGTTTTTATTGGATGGTGCTTTTATAATCGTTTCAACTATTATTTTTTCTCTTTTCATAAAGTAGCTCTTTGTATAAGTATCTTCATATCTATTAGTGCAGTTTTTGGATTAATAGATCTTTATAAAAAAAGACTGTGATGTATTCTTCAATTAAACTTGGTTGGCTATACTTGAAGTACTGGATAGCTGCAAGCAATGGGAAAGGTCATGGCATACACTCTCCATTTGTATTTAACCTAATAACAAAAGTGTTTAATGATGATCGTCATTTTTATGCTTTTGAAACAATACCAAATGACACAAAAGCCAAGTATACAAGACTATTATTTCGGTTAGTAGATTTCTTTGCTCCTCAACAGGTGGTTGAATTAAATGCTTCTTCAAATATCATGAGTTTATATTTGGCTGCCGGAAATTCAAATGCAATTGTTACCCTTTTTGTAGAGTCGAGAGCGATGTTACCCAAAAATCAACAAATTGTTGAGTTGGCTGCGTTGCAGAACATTGAAATAGTTGAAGGTAAGTTTGAAGATGTTTTTATGCCAAAGGGGTTGGCTATTTCAACAATGGATTTTATTTTTATTAATACAAAACATGCAAATGCATCAACACTTAGGGTTTTTAATGCCTTAGTGCCGTATGTAAAGCATCAATCAGTTGTGGCAATTGCAGATATTCATTCAAGTAAAGAAAGAGAGCAAGCATGGCTTAGCATCAAAACACATCCTAGCGTTACACTAACTATTGATATATTCTTTATTGGACTTGTTTTTTTTAGAAAAGAGCAAGCTGAAAAAGAGCATTTTATTATTCGTTATTAAAGTTTGTTAGATTTTTTCATTCATTTATATAAGAATCTTCAAACAATCAAAAAAATGACTTAATTTAAAGCATGATTATTGGTATTCTTAAAGAAACAGTAGGAGAAAAAAGGGTAGCGATGCTTCCCGATCAGGCGGGGGCTTTGGCAAAATTAGGCGTTGAAGTTTGGGTAGAAAAAGGAGCTGGCGAGCGGGCATATGCTGCTGATGCGCAATACCAGTTACAACAAATCAATGTTGTAGATCGCATAGAAATCATAACAAAGGCCGATATTATTTTGTCTTTTAATTTGCCAGAAGATATAGCAATTGGTGGGGCTAAAAAGGGGGCGGTTTTAGTAGGTGTTTATCAACCATTATTCCATTTCTCTGCAATGGATAGTATGGCCAAAAAAGGGCTTAGTGTATTTAGTTTAGATATGATACCACGCTCAACACGTGCACAGGCAATGGATGTGTTGAGTAGTCAGGCAAATATTGCTGGATACAAGGCGGTATTGAAAGCGGCTGATTTATTGCCCCATTATTTTCCTATGTTCATGACAGCAGCAGGTAGTATTGCGCCTGCCAAAGTGTTAATACTTGGTGCAGGTGTTGCTGGCTTACAAGCAATTGCAACTGCCAAAAGATTGGGGGCTGTTGTTGAAGTTTCGGATACGCGGCCTGCCGTAAAAGAAGAAGTGATGAGTTTGGGGGCTAAGTTTATTGAGGTAGCGGGTGCAGCAGATGCTTCGAAGGCCGGTGGATATGCCGTAGAACAGTCGGAGGAGTTTAAACAAAAGCAGTTAGCCCGATTAAGTGAATCGGTAACCAAATCGGATGTGATTATTGCAACCGCTCAATTACAAGGTAAGAAAGCACCCATATTGATTACGGATGCAATGCTTCAAACGATGAAACAAGGTTCAGTAGTAATTGATTTAGCTGCATCTACTGGCGGTAATATCGAAGGAACAAGAAACAATGAAGTTATTGAAAAGTATGGTGTTACAATCGTTGGAAATAGTGCTTTAGCCGCCGATATGCCTAACGACGCTAGCAAAGTGTATGGAAAAAATCTATATAATTTTTTACAGTTGATCATTAGTAAGGAAGGAACATTACAACTGAACTTCGATGATGAATTAGTTAAAGGATGTTGCATAGCACACGAGGGTGCAGTTGTTCATGGAAGTGTTAAAGAATTAATTAAATAAATTGTATGCAAACCATTTTAGATTGGATAGCAGATCACAACGCAATTATATACATCGTTATATTGATGATTTTTTTGGGCATTGAAGTAATCAGTAGGGTGCCTAGTGTATTGCATACGCCCCTAATGAGTGGCGCTAATGCTATACATGGTGTAGTTATTATTGGCGCCATCATTGTGATGGGAAGGGCCGAGCCAGGAAATTACCTCGCATTAATTTTAGGTTTTTTAGCGGTGATCTTAGGAACCTTAAATGTAGTTGGCGGTTTTGTAGTTACGGATAGAATGTTGGAAATGTTTAAGAAGAAAAAATAGTAATGGAAATAAGCTTACTCTCTATTTGTTATTTAATTGGTTCGGTAACTTTTATTATCGGATTAAAAATGTTGTCGCATCCAGAAACGGCACGTAAAGGTAATTTAACCGCTGCTATAGGTATGGGTATTGCTATTTTTGGAACTATCTTTTTATATAAGGATGGCAATGAGGGATTACATAACTATGGTTGGATTTTCGCGGCTTTATTCATAGGTACTTTGGTAGGTACCATCGCAGCCAAGAAAGTTAAGATGACCGCTATGCCCGAAATGGTGAGTTTATTCAATGGTATGGGTGGCGCTTGTGCGGCTTTAATATCTGTGATCGAATTTCAACACTTTTTCAAAACGACTGATATACCAGGCTGGCATACAATTATTGAAGTACCGATAGGTACCTTACTCACCATTTTTGCAGGACTAATCATTGGCTCTATTTCTTTTGCTGGTAGTATTATTGCATGGGGTAAATTAAATGGCTCTATTAAAGATTTTTCATTTAAAGGGCAGCAGATTGCTAATATTGGTTTATTTGTTGGCATACTTGCGGTGTCTGGGTATTTAGTAACGAGTATTAACTTCAATAATGCCTATTTATTTTATCTTGTTTTAGTTGCTGCGTTAGTGTATGGAGTGCTATTTGTTTTACCCATAGGTGGTGCAGATATGCCAGTAGTTATATCACTGCTTAATTCATTTACGGGCGTTGCCGCCGCCTGCGGCGGCTTCTTATACGATAACCAAGTGATGCTTACTGGTGGCATACTAGTTGGTGCGGCTGGTACATTGCTTACCATTTTGATGTGTAAGGCGATGAACCGTAGCCTACTCAATGTGCTCATCGGATCTTTTGGCGGAAACGCTGCAGGTGCTGCCCAACAAGCTATTCAAGGCTCGTACAAAGAAATTTCTATGAATGATGCAGCCGTTTGTATGGCCTATGCCAATAAAGTAATTATTGTGCCTGGCTATGGATTAGCGGTTGCGCAAGCGCAACATGTTTGTCACGAATTAGAAAAAATATTAGAGGAAAAAGGGGTAGAAGTAACCTATGCCATTCATCCGGTAGCTGGGCGTATGCCCGGACATATGAACGTACTCCTAGCCGAAGCCGATGTGAATTATGATAAGTTGCAAGAGATGGAACAAGCCAATGATCAATTTAAAAATACAGATGTAGTATTAGTACTCGGCGCAAATGATGTTGTAAACCCTGCTGCTAAAAATGACCCCGCATCACCTATTTATGGGATGCCTATTTTAGAGGTTGAACAGGCAAAAACAGTAATTGTAAATAAAAGAAGTATGAAACCTGGTTATGCAGGTATTGAGAATGCTCTTTTCTTTCAACCAAAAACCTCCATGTTATTTGGGGATGCCAAAGCAGCATTACAAAAATTAGTTACTGAAATAAAAACGGTATAGCATGGCATTGCCTCAAGCATTGCTTAATTCTTTAGAGAAAGCACCTGGGTTTAACAGAAATGCATTTGAAGCTGTTCATGCTAGTGAAGAACAAATTGTTTCTATCCGTAAAAATCCCGATAAAAAAGCTGAGCCACAACCCATAAATATTGATAGTGCTGTTCCATGGTGCCCGCATGGATATTATTTGAAAGAGCGGCCCATTTTTACAGCCGATCCGCTATTTCATGCAGGAACTTATTATGTACAAGAGGCTAGTAGCATGTTTTTGTGGCATATACTTCAATCTACTATTGGCAACAATACAAAAAATAAAAAAGTACTTGATCTGAGTGCAGCCCCTGGTGGCAAAAGCACTTTATTGCTTAGTTATTTTAGTGATGGATTGGTAGTGGCTAATGAAGTAATTAAATCGCGGGCAAATATTCTTGTTGAAAATATCACTAAATGGGGAACAGATCATGTGGTAGTAACCAATAATGATCCTGTTCATTTTCAAAAACTACCTGCTTTTTTTGATGTTATTGTTGTAGATGCACCCTGTAGCGGTAGCGGCTTATTTAGGAAAGATCCACAGGCTATTGAGGAATGGAGCCCAGAAGCGGTAACACTTTGTAGCGAAAGACAAGAAAGAATATTAGCTGATATTTTACCTGCCTTGGCCGAAAATGGACTGTTAATTTATTCTACCTGTTCTTATTCAGTAGAAGAAAATGAATTCGTGGCTGATTGGCTTATTGATAAAATGGCATTGGAGCCGGTTCCTATATCTATTAATAATGATTGGGGTATTATTCAAACCATAACAAATGGATTTCGGTTTTATCCGAATCAAGTAAAAGGAGAAGGCTTTTTTGCTGCAGTATTTAGAAAACCCGTAGCTGATCCACAACTTTATTTGAAAGAACAATCACTTACTTCTTTGAATAAAACAGAAAAAATTATTGTAGAACAGTTTTGTAAACTACCGGCTATTTTTTCTTACTTTAAAATTCAAGATGAAATAAGGGTTATTCACAATGATTACCAAACAATATTGCAACAACTGGCCGCGCATTTATACATTAAAAAAGCTGGTATTGCATTGGGCATGTTGAAAGGAAAAGATTTTGTACCTGCGCATGATTTTGCTGTGTCGATTTTTAAAAAAACAGATATTCAGCAAGTTGAGCTTAGTGAAGATCAGGCCATGGACTATCTCCGCCGAAAAGATTTCTTTATCGAAGGCCCTAAGGGATGGGTTTTATGCACCTACCAACAGCAAGGATTAGGCTGGGCTAAATTGCTTCCTAATAGGTTAAACAACTATTACCCTTCTGAGTGGAGAATACGAAAAGATAGTTTTTAAGTGCTAATTTTACACTATGCCATTAAAACCCCTCCTACTTGCACTGATAGTAAGTATTTGTATTACCGGTTATACGCAAGATAAGTTGGTTATCGCCGGTACGCCTACCGATTTTTATGTTATACATACCGTAACAGAAAAAGAATCTTTATATAGTATTGGAAGAGTTTTTCTTTTACCGGCAAAGCAAATTGCTGATTATAATCGAATTAATTTAAATGATATACTCCCTAAAGGGTATAAGCTACGTATTCCCCTAAATGCATCAAATTTTATGGGTGTTAAGGGTAATGATAATGATGAGCCTGTTTATCATATTGCCAAAAAGGGAGAGAACTTGTTTAAGTTGGGCCAACGATACAATAAAGTAAAAACGCCCTCTTTAAGAGAATGGAATGATTTGAAAACGGATAATGTAAAAGATGGACAAGCCATTATAGTTGGGTTTATCCCAACTCCCAAACTTGCGCAAGCAGGTGTAGCAGATCCCAATCAGGTATTTGTAACGCCACCCGTGGTAACAAAGCAGACCAATCAATCTCAAACACCGCTTGATCATCCCAATGTATTAGATGCTAAGAAAGACGGTTCAAGAGAAGTAAAAGGGGAGATGAAACCTTTAACCGACGATCAAATTATGGCATTGCGTGATGCTGAATTCAGCGCTAAAAGAGATGCTGAAGAATCGTTAAACAAAATGCCACCTGTAATTGCAGGTCCTTTGCCAAAAGATCCTCCCACAGAATTTAAAACACCGGAAACGGATATAACTTATTCACCAAAACAAAACGATGAAGGTTATTTTGCGTTGCTCTTTCCTACAAATGATGGTAGTAAGCAATTCAAATCAGACGCGGGCACAGCAGGTACTTTTAAAACAAGTAGTGGAGTAACTGATCGCAAATTTTATGTGTTGTTAAATAATGTATTACCTGGTACAATTATCCGTATCGTAGGGCCTAATAATAAATCTGTTTGTGCTAGAGTATTGGGTAGTTTACCCAATATTAAAAATGGCCCTTCCTTATTATTGCGCATGAGTACACCCGCAGCAGCAGCATTGGGTATGAAGAATGATAGTTTTACCGTAACAATTAGTTATGCGGAATAATAGATGGTTTTTATTGTTATGCTATTGCTTATTTGCTTGTAATGGTGATGCCCAGAAAACAGCTGGATTATTATCTGTTTCTTTTGAGCAAAAAATTAAGGATGGCGCACAGATATTAGATGTAAGAACAGCGGAAGAGTATAAGCAAAGCCATATTGCCCAGGCATTACAAGCAGATTGGTTAAATGAATCACAGTTTAAAGACCGTATTCAATACTTGGATAAAACAAAGCCTGTATTAGTATACTGTGCCTCCGGTGTTCGTAGTAAACAGGCTATGCAGTGGATGGCTAAGGAAGGATTTTCGGAAGTATATAATTTAAAAGAGGGGCTATCTGTTTGGAAATTGGATGGTAAACCCGTGGTTAAAGACGAAAGCTTACCACAAATGACCATCACAAAGTTTGAGCAAAAAATTCAATCGGCACAAATAGTATTAGTAGATGTAGGTGCAAATTGGTGTCCACCTTGCAAAAAAATGGAACCACTCTTAGAAAAACTAAATAAAGATTTAACTGGCAAATATACCCTGCTAAAAGTAGATGGAGGTAATGATATAGATGTTATGAAGAAGATTAATGCTACAACCTTACCAACATTTATTGCGTATAAAAATGGGAAAGAAATTAGTAGAAAACATGGTATTATTACCTATGAAGAACTAAAGGAAATGATTCAATAGTAAATCATGAATTTTTTTGACCTACTTACTTATTCAGGCACTTTTGTATTTGCCATTACTGGTGCTGTTAAAGCACGTACACAGCAAATGGATATTTTTGGGGGTGCTGTACTTGCTTTTGCAACGGCCTACGGGGGTGGTACTATTCGTGATTTATTGATTGGTATTCGTCCGGTTAATTGGATTAATGATTATATAGCGTTGGCATTAGTAATAAGCGCAGTTATCATTACCTTTTTGGTTAAGGGTAATATCTACCAATACAAAAGAATAATTTTTATCACCGATGCAATTGGGCTAGGCTTATTTACTGCTGCAGGCATTAGTATTAGTTTGGCACATGGAACGAATGCAACGTATGCATTGATGATGGGTGTTATAAGTGCTACTTTTGGAGGGGTACTCGCAGATATTTTACGGAATGAAGTACCTGATCTATTAAAACGTGGGGAATTGTATGCTACTGCTTGCTTTGTTGGCGGGGCTGTTTTTTTATTTTGTCGCCCTTATATAACAAATGATAAATTCAATTTAGGTATTTGTGTTTGTATCGTTGTTGGCGTTAGAATTTTGGCTAATCGAAAAAAGTTAAGCTTACCCACAATTTAATTATTGGGTTATTTTATTTCCCCTCAAAAAATCGCCTACCAACATTCTTTTCTTTCCGGCCAGTTGTATATCCGTTACATGTATATAACCATCTATTGTTTTAAACTTGATATAGGTTTTACTATCACTGAGCATAGTGCCTATTTCATTTGCATCGATCGTATACTCTTTGGTTGATCGAAAAACTTTTAATAGTGTTGCTTGCAAATAAGTAAATGCACCAGGAAATTCCGCTAATCCACGAATATGGTTATGAATAGCATCGGTGCTTTGTTGCCAATTAATTTCGCAATCCGCGGAAAATATTTTAGGTGCATGTTTATCTGTTGTAGCGATTTGTTGCGGCTTTTCCTGCAAATCATTATTGATTATCCCTTTTATCGTGTTAACCAATAAATTAGCTCCTAGTTCTTTCATTCGATCGTGTACAGAGCTGGCGGTTTCGTTTTCATCAATAGGCATTGTTTCTTGCATCAAAATATTTCCGGTATCAATTTGATGCTGTAGTTTAAAAGTAGTTACACCTGTTTCCTTTTCTCCATTCATTACAGCTCTATTAATGGGCGCTGCACCTCTATAATCTGGTAACAATGAGCCATGCACATTGATAGTGCCCAACGGAGGCATATTCCAAACAATTTCGGGGAGCATACGAAATGCTACTACAATTTGTATGTCGGCTTTTAATGATTGAAGATCGCGGACAAATGCAGGATCTTTTAGTTTTGCTGGTTGTAAAGTAGGTAACCCCTTTTCTAAAGCATACTGTTTTACAGCACTGTATTGAATCTTCATACCCCTTCCCGCAGCTTTGTCGGGCGCAGTAATTACACCAACAATGTTGCAACCTGCACTCGCTAGGGCTTTTAATGATGCCACAGCAAAATCAGGTGTTCCCATAAATACAATACGCAATTCACTGAGCGCCTTATTCATGCTGCAAAGGTAATAGCATAGCACTAGAAAAATTAACTATTCAAAATCTGTGTAAAGCAAATATTTCTTTCTAATTTTCTTAAATGTGGTAATACCTGGTTGCCAGCTTGCTTTAATGGCATCTGCCGATAATCCAGCTTTTAGCTGTTCCATTAACTCGTTGCTACCAGTCAGTTTATTAAAGAAATAATCAGTGGGCTTACCCGATTTAGGGCGTAGGAAAAAACTATCTTTTTGTGGAAATAGGCGGTAGGCTTCTACCAAAAAATCTATTCGAATACCTTTGGTTAACTGTGCTTTAACTTTTGTGGCATCGTCCCAAATATTCCAACCATAGGAAAGTTGATTTTTTAATTTTGGCTCTTTAGCACCATCTCTACTAATGGGGGTAAATGCATATAAGTTTTTTGGTAAACTAGGATGACCAAAAATACAAAATGGATGTTCTGTACCTCTCCCTTCGCTTAAGGCTGTGCCCTCAAAATAGCAAGTACTACCATACCAATATATGGCGGCCATATCTGGTAAATTTGGCGATGGTTTGATAGGTAATGTATAAGTGGATTGATGTGTGTAGTTAGCACATTTAATAATCTGAAAATGAAAAGGGGTATCTACACTATTATTGGCTCGCTTATAGTATTCATGCTGTATATTGGCTTGTTTACTTAGCCAGTTTTCACCAGCAATCATCATGGCATACTCTCCCATGGTCATGCCATACACTACTGGTACTGGTTGCATGCCAATAAAACTTTTATAACCAGTATCTAAAACGGGTCCATCTACATAAAAACCATTGGGATTCGGCCTGTCTAAAATTATGAGCGGCTTTTTATGTTCAAAAGCGGCCTCCATATATTCTTGTAGGGAAGAAATAAAAGTATAATAACGGATACCTACATCTTGTATATCAAAAAGCATGATATCTACATCTGCTAAATCTTCTGCACTGGGACGGCGTTTTTTGCCATATAAAGAAATCACAGGGATGCCTGTAGCTGGGTCGTTATAGTTATCTATTTTTTCTCCGGCATCGGCAGTTCCGCGGAACCCATGCTCTGGGCCAAATGCTTTGGTAATTTTTACACCCAATTTTATAAGGGTATCTACTACATGCTGATTGCCAATAGTAGCGGTATGATTGGCAAAAACAGCCACTCGCTTACCCTTTAACATAGGCAGATAAACATGGGTTCTATAGGCCGCAGGGAGTACCTGAGCGTTTGTATTTTGGGCTAACGTAAAATGATAGCTTAAGGCTAGCAATAGCAATAAACAAAGCTTTCTCATATAATAGCTTAAAATGGGAAGGTAAATAAAATAGTTCGCAGGCTCATAGATGGTTTGTACTTTCGCCGAAATTAATATTATGCAACAGGCAAAAAAAGGCGATAAGATAAAAGTACACTACCATGGGAAGCTTACCAATGGCAATACATTTGATTCATCTGAGGGTAGGGAACCATTAGAATTTGAAATTGGTGGCGGAATGGTAATAGCAGGTTTTGATGAGGGTGTAACAGGTATGATGGTAGGAGAGAAGAAAACAATACATATACCTTTTGATCAGGCTTATGGTCCTAAGCAAGAAGAAATGATCATGGAATTTCCAAAAGATAAGTTTCCAGCAGATATGGTACCAGAAGTAGGTATGCAACTAAATATGAGCAATGGCTCCGGACAAAATTTCCCGGTAACCATTGCTGCTATAAAAGAAGATATTGTTGTATTAGATGCTAATCATCCGCTTGCAGGTGAAGATTTAGTATTCGATCTTGAACTGGTAGCGATTGATGTGAAGTCGATGATTATTATGCCGTAAGAATTAAGTAAAAAAGTAACTAGGTACCTAAGTAAATAAGTAAAACGCACTTATTTACCTAGTTTACCTAGTTACTATATATACTTATTTTACTTCTTATTTAACCACCAGCCTAACCACAATCCCGTCAACCCCCACATAGCAATACAGTCTATTAAGAAAGCTCGTATATCAAAGAGTTGATACCAAATATGACTGGTATAGGCACTATTGAGATATACAATTAATCCCACTACTAATGATGCAATAAATGTTGTACCAAAACTATTGCTGCCAAATTTCCCAAGTAACCAAATTAAAAGCCAAGCAAGTGCAATATTGGTTACCAATCCGCGGGCCATATTCACCCCCATATTATAGTCCAAACTTTTGTGATACTGAATGGTAGCCCAAGGCTTACCCATACTTTCAGTCATTTTCTTCTCCATTTCTTCTGGAGATGCATCTTTTGGGGTAGTGGGTAAAAAATAGCCACCTTCTTCTAAATTATTGCTCAGCACTTGCATAATAGTATCCTGCTTTGGTGAGTAACCTTGAGCAGGGTAATGAAGATTTAGGAAAGTCCATGAGGCAAATTGCCACATAAATAAAATAATGCCACCAACTAAGGCGCCAATAATTGTTTTTTTCATTGAGGGTTGTTTTTGGTTACCGAAATATACATATAGAATCCTGAATTTGCAAGCCTTTATAAGCTATATCTTAGCTTTTTTAGTAAAAAAGTTATCATGAACAGTTTGGTGAGCCGATTTATGCGTTATGTGCAAATGGATACGCAGAGTGATCCTAATTCAGATACCTATCCTTCTACCCCAAAGCAAAAAAAATTAGCTACATTATTAACGGAAGAGTTATTAGCAATGGGTATTGTAGATGCGCACACCGATGAGTTTGGGTATGTATATGCCACTATACCCGCTAATACAAGTAAACAAGTACCGGTTATCTGTTTTTGTAGCCATGTAGATACGGCACCAGATTGTAGTGGAACCAGTGTAAAACCCTTATTACACAAGAATTATAACGGTACACCAATAGTTTTGCCCGACGATGCATCACAAATTATTACAGTTGAACAATACCCTTATTTAAAGCATCATATTGGGAAAGATATTATCACAGCTAGCGGCAAAACTCTGCTGGGTGCAGATGATAAGGCGGGGGTGTGTATTATCATGGAAATGGCAAAATGGATGCAAGATCATCCCCAGATAAAACATGGTACTATAAAAATTCTATTTACCCCCGACGAAGAAGTTGGCAAGGGTACAGCAAAACTAGATCTACAAAAACTTGGGGCAGATTATGGCTATACATTAGACGGGGGTGAGTTAGGTTCTTTTGAAGATGAAACATTTAGTGCAGATGGTGTTACAGTTACCATTCATGGCGTAATTGCACATCCTGGATATGCAAAAAATAAAATGATTAATGCACTTAAAATTGCAGGTGATATGTTGGCTGCATTACCTAAAAACTCACTAGCGCCAGAAGTTACAGAAAAGAAACAAGGCTTTATACATCCTATTAGAATAGAGGGATTAGCGGAGAAAACAATACTTGAGTTTTTAATCCGAGATTTTGATACAGCTGCGCTAGCTGCCTATGAGTTGATACTAAAAGATATTATAGAATCTGTAATAAAAAACTACCCTGGTGCTACTTATGAATTTGAAGTTGTAGAGCAATATAGGAATATGAAAGCGGTTTTAGATCAATATCCATATATTGAAATATACGCTCAGGAGGCTTATCAACGGGTTGGAATTCCATTTATTAAAGAGCCTATACGGGGAGGAACTGATGGGAGTAAATTGAGTTTTATGGGCTTACCCTGTCCTAATATTTTTACAGGTATGCAAGCCATACATAGTAAACATGAGTGGGTAGGTGTAAGTGATATGGAGGCGGCTGTGAAAGTTTTAACAGAATTGGTGCAAGTTTGGGAACAAAACACAACTAATTAGCTATTATCTTTAAAAATTAATTCAGTTTTATGTCAACACTTTTACAATACTGGTGGTTACTCGTTTTACTGGTAATTGTTTTTACAGGATTGGTTACCGTTAATCAAGGTACCATTGCTGTAATTACTATGTTCGGAAAATACAAACGTATTCTATTGCCTGGCCTAAATTTTAAAATACCAGTTCTTGAGCAAGTATATAAAACGGTAAGTATACAAAATCGCTCTGTTGAATTAGAATTTCAGGCGGTTACAATAGACCAGGCCAATGTTTATTTTAAGAGTATGCTGCTTTATTCGGTGATCAATCAAGAAGAAGAAACAGTTAAAAAAGTAGCCTTTAAATTTATTAGTGATAAAGATTTGATGCAAGCGCTGATACGTACAGTGGAAGGATCTATCCGAGCCTTTGTTGCCACTAAGAAACAAGCTGAAATTTTGTTGTTACGGAGAGAAATTGTGGAATTTGTAAAAGAACAAATCGATCATTCTTTAGAAGAGTGGGGATACCATTTACAAGACTTACAAATTAATGACATCACTTTCGATCAGGCGATTATGGAGAGTATGAGTAAGGTAGTGGCAAGCAATAACTTGAAAGCAGCAGCTGAAAATGAAGGCCAAGCACTACTTATCACAAAAACTAAAGGAGCTCAGGCAGAAGGGAATGCTATTAAAATTGCTGCAGAAGCGGAGCGGGAAGCAGCGAAGTTACGTGGACAAGGCGTTGCCTTATTCCGTGAAGAAGTAGCTAAGGGTATGAGCCAGGCTGCAGAGCAAATGAAGCAGGCGAACTTAGATACGAATGTTATTTTATTTAGTATGTGGACGGAAGCTATTAAAAATTTTGCAGAGGTTGGTAAGGGAAATATCATTTTCTTAGATGGTAGCCCAGAGGGGATGGAGAATAATATGCGCCAGATTATGGCCATGATGAAAATGAAAGAAAAATAAAGTATATCTATTATGATATTTTATCTCTTACAAACAGATAGTTTAGGAAAGGCAGCAGTTACAATCATAAGTGCTGAAAAAATTTCTTTATGGAGTTTATTAGAAAAAGGTGGATGGATTATGTATCCACTTTATCTGTTATTGATTGCCGCTATTTTTGTTTTTACAGAAAGATGGATAGCTATTCGGAGAGCAGGTAGGATAGATGCAAATTTTATGGGGATTATACGAGACCACATCTTAACAGGGAATGTACAAGCTGCGCGTAGTGTTACAAAAAATACAGATAACCCCGTTGCTCGTATGATTGATAAAGGCATACAAAGAATTGGTAAGCCTATTGATATCATTGAGAAAAGTATGGAAAATGTAGGTAAGCTCGAGATGTATAATATGGAGCGTAATCTCTCTATACTTTCATTGATTGCGGGTATTGCACCCATGTTTGGGTTCTTGGGTACGATCATTGGTATGGTGCAATTATTTTATGGTATTGCTTCTACGGGAGAGTATACATTGAATACAATTGCTGGTGGTATATATACAAAAATGATTACTTCTGCTACTGGTTTGATCATTGGCTTGATTGCTTATGTTGGACATAATTTTTTATCTGTTCAGATAGATAAAACGGCCAATAAAATGGAAGCAGCAAGTGCCGATTTTATGGATGTATTACAAGAACCAACTAGATAAACAGTAGGCGGTGGACAGTAGACCGTATTTTTAAGAAGTAAGAATTATGAATATTAGAAAGAAATTAAGATCAGAGCCAGATATGCATACCGGTGCATTGAATGATATCTTATTCATTCTCCTATTATTCTTTTTAATTGTTTCCACCCTTGCCAATCCTAATGTAATTAAGGTTGCTAATCCTAAATCAAAAGCAGATACAAAATCAAAACAAACGGTGGTGATTACTGTTGATAAAGCCCAGCAATTATACTTGGGCTCAGAAAAAATTGCAATGGCTGAGTTAGAAATGAAATTAAAAACCTATTTAGCCAAAGAAACCGATAAACCATCTGTTGTTATCAATGGCGATAGTACTGCTCATTTAGGAACAGCTATTCAAGTAATGCAGGTTATTAAAAAACTAGGCGCAACGCCAGTGATGGCAGTAGATAATAGCGGATTGAAATAGTTTTATTTCTTTATAGCGCGTAAGATTCTATTTTTCCCCTGCATATCTTTTCTCAACTCCGTATTAAAATATGTTTCCGAAAATAAATTTTTCGTTTCTTCTCCTAATTGTTCATTTAATTCTACATAAACTATTCCACACGGTAGTAATTTCTGTTTGGCAAACGTAACAATTGCTTTATAAAAAATAAGTGGGTCATTATCGGGCACAAATAAAGCTATATGAGGCTCATAGGCTAATACATTTGTATGCATACCCTTTTTTTCATGTTCAGCTATATAGGGTGGATTGCTTGTTATAATATCAATTGTAGGTAATGATAACCATGTATCCTCATGTAGAAAATCTGCTTGTATAAGCTGTAAATCAACGCCAACTGCTGAGGCATTTTGCTGTGCAATACTTAATGCATCATTACTAATATCTATTGCATAGGCATTTATATTTGGTAATTTCTTGGTTATTGAGATAGGAATACACCCAGTTCCGGTACCAATATCTAATAAACGGAGTTGATTTTCTTTATGCATATGGTCATCTATTACCCATTGTACTAGTTCTTCGGTTTCCGGCCGGGGTATTAGCGTGGCACTAGATACACTGAATAAATTGTTGGCGAACCAGGCTTCTCCTATTACATATTGTATAGGCTCCCCTTTTTGTAATTTTTGTATAGCATGAATAAGTAGTTGTTGAGCTGTTTCGTTGAGTTGTTTGTTTTTTTGAAGAATTTGTTCCAAACGGGGTAATGCTATTATTTTCTCTATAAGCAGTTGGGCAATATTAATCGCCTCTCTTTGTTCATATAAATGAGCGATACTGTTAGTAATCTCTTTTTTTGCCGCTGCAATAGTCATGCTGCAATGTTACTACCATTTAGTTAATTTTGTAGGCTCTACTATGAATAGATATCAGCAATATATGTTGCGCTGTGTAGAATTGGCGCAGAAAGGATGGGGTAAGGTTGCACCTAATCCTATGGTTGGTGCTGTACTGGTATATAAAGATCAAATAATTGGGGAGGGATGGCATCAGCAATTTGGAGAAGCACATGCAGAAGTTAATTGTATAAATTCGGTTTGTGGCAGAAATATGGATAAAGTAGCTGATGCTACCATTTATGTTTCACTCGAGCCATGTGCGCATTATGGAAAAACACCCCCTTGTACAGAACTGATTATTAGCCATAAAATTAAAAAAGTAGTAATCGGCTGTATGGATCCTTTTAAAGAAGTAGCAGGAAAGGGAATTCAGCAATTAAGAAATGCGGGTATTGAGGTAATTGTTGGGGTTGAAGAAGAAAAGTGCTTGAATTTGAACAAGCGTTTTTTTACCTTTCATCAGCAAAAACGACCTTATATTATTTTAAAATGGGCACAAACAGCTGATCAGAAAATTGCTTCGCTTTCAAATGAACGGTTATATATATCTAGTACGGTAACAAATAAAGTAGTGCATGGTTGGCGAGCTGCCGAACAAGCTATTTTAATTGGTACAAATACTGCCATGCTTGATAATCCTTCTTTAACGGTGCGTTTAGTAGATGGTAATAATCCAGTTCGATTAGTTATCGATAAATTTTTGAAAATACCTATTACAAATAAACTATTTATTGATCAACAAAAAACGGTTGTATATAATTGTATAAAGGAAGATCAGGCGGGTTCAATTGCTTATGTTTTGCTAAATCCTAATAAGCCATTCTTACAACAAATTTTAGTTGATTGTTATACAAGAAATATTCAAAGTGTGCTAGTAGAAGGAGGGGCATTTACGATTCAACAGTTTATTGATAGTAATAGTTGGGATGAAGCAAGAATTATTGAGAATACATCATTAAGTATTGGCAATGGATTAGCTGCACCAGTTTTATCTGATCATATATTAGGCGCCAAGCAAAATATCAATGAAGATTTAATTCAATCTTTTTTCCCAACTACTAAAAACTTTGTATGATTTATTTAATTGGAAGTATAGTGCTCACTAGTTATTTAACACTTGCATTTAAAATATGTGAGAAGCTTAAAATTGCCATATTTCCGGCCATCATCTTTAATTATATAACATGTGTGATTACGGGTTCTTTAGTAAACGGGTCTTTCCCAATTACGGGAGCAGTTATGCAAACAGATTGGTTTAAGTGGGCAATGCTTATGGGGGTATTATTTGTTTCCATTTTTAATATTGTGGGCATTACTGCGCAAAAAATAGGTGTTGCAGTAGCATCGGTTGCAAATAAGTTGTCGTTGGTAATTCCCGTTATTTTATCTGTGTATCTTTATCAAGAAACGGTAATGGGCTGGAAATTAGTGGGAGTGCTTGTAGCCCTTATTGCTGTTATTTTCACCTGTGCTCCAACTGGTAAAAAAGATGCTAGTACATCTGCTATTTCCTTGCAAATGAAAATAGGCTTGCCGTTAGTACTTTTTATAGGTAGCGGCTTATTGGATGCATTAATTAATCATGTACAGCAAACCTATGTAACTCCCGAAAATAATAATGCATACTTAATTAGCGGTTTTTTTTCAGCAGCTTGTATTGGAACTTCAGTATTACTATTTCAATATTTTACAGGTAAGCGAAGATTTGTTGGCCAAGAACTTTTGGCAGGTATTTGCATCGGTATACCGAACTATTTTTCTATTTGGTGTTTGGTTAAATTTTTGCAAGTTAGTCCATGGGAAAGTAGCGCTAGTTTTCCGGTGAATAATATGGGAATTGTGCTGTTTAGTACACTGGTGGCTTGGATCATCTTCAAAGAAAAATTATCTACTATTAATTGGATTGGGGTATTGCTTTCCCTAGTAGCTATTTTTTTGATTGCTTTTGGTAATCAGTTGCTTTAAGCTTTTCCAGTAAGTTTATATGCAAGTATACCAACCCATTCTTTAATTAAATATTTCCAATCGTTTATCTTTTGTAGTTCTGGGATGAAAACCGATTTTGGCTCCCATTTCTTTTCAAACTCTTGAAAATCACAAGGATAAATTTCAAATGTTGTATAACCTGCTTTTCTAAAAACCATAGCAGCCCGTGGCATATGTTGCGTAGAAGTAAGTAATAAGTATGGCGGCGCTATTTGAGCTGAATCGAGTATATGCTTTGAAAAAACGGCATTTTCGTATGTGTTTCGCGATTTTTTTTCTAGGATTATATCTTCTGCGGGTATTCCATTCCTTATAAATTCTTTAGCTAAAAAAGAGCTCTCATCTGGTTCATTAATAAAGAAATTGCCGCTTCCTCCTGTAATTAAAATTTTCTTTATTTTTCCTTCATGATACAAATTAGCTGTTTGAATAAATCGATCGGCAGGTGATCCAAAATAGCCGCGATCATACTTATCGTAATAACTCATTCCGCCTAATAAAATACCTACAGTATATTTTTTCCCATCTTTTACATCATTCCATTTAGGCTGCCACCACAAAGAAACTTTATTAAATAAGAAAGGATTTGTAAGTACTATACATAAAACGAAGGCGCTGATATAGATCCTTTTTTTTCTAATTATGGAAGTAGAAAAAAATCCAATAATAAGTAAACCTAATATCCAAGTTGATGGATCGATTAAAAAAAACAAAATCTTCGACAGTACAAAAAACATAATTATTTGTTGAAGTTTGCGCTAACCACAAGGTCTTTAGAACCGGCTGTATAGGTATAAAAACCTTCGCCCGATTTTACGCCGAGTTTTCCTGCTGTTACCATATTTACCAATAAAGGACAAGGAGCATACTTTGTATTTCCATATCCTGTGTACAATACATTCATAATGCTGAGGCATACATCTAATCCAATAAAATCAGCTAATTGCAATGGCCCCATGGGATGCGCCATTCCCAATTTCATGATGGTATCAATTTCTTCAACACCCGCAATGCCTTCATATAAACTATAAATAGCTTCATTAATCATGGGCATCAATACTTTGTTTGCTATGAAGCCAGGGTAATCATTTACAACACAAGGAACTTTGTTAAGTTGTTTACTCAGATCAACAATGGCTTGTGAAACCTGAGCATCAGTTGCATATCCATTGATAATTTCTACCAGTTTCATTACTGGAACGGGATTCATGAAATGCATCCCAATTACCTTTTCAGGTCGCTTAGTTGCAGCAGCAATTTTTGTAATGGAAATGGATGAAGTGTTACTGGCTAATATGCAATCTGAAGGAGCAGCCGCATCTATGGATGAAAATATTTTCAATTTCAACTCAATATTTTCAGTAGCTGCTTCTATTACCAAATCTGCTTTTGCAACACCTAATTCAATACTTATATCGGTTGTTATATTAGCAAGTGTAGCTAATTTTATCTCTTCTGTAATAGACCCTTTGCTAAGTTGGCGATCTATATTTTTGGCAATAGTTGCCAATGCTTTTTCGAGTTGTTTTTCTTGAACGTCTATAAGTGTAACGGTAAAACCTGCTTGTGCAAAAACATGCGCAATACCATTGCCCATGGTTCCTGCTCCAATAACGGCTACTTGTTGAATGGCCATACAATCTATTTTGTGCGGCAAAGGTAAGGGCTAAGCTACATGTAGCTTACTTTTTACGCTTGAAATCACCCCTTTTCCAGGCTTGGATAAAATCCATCCATGCTGCAGGTGATAATAATCCTATAGGTGGGGTTTGTCCGGCATAATATGCTTTTGTAGCGTTTTGTCGAACTTGATAATTAAAAGCCTCTCTACCATCTACCGGTAAACTATTGAGTAAAATTCTTCTTTGGGCTTCCTCTGTATTTTTTCTAGCGATTTCGTAAGCGTCATCTGGGGTGCGGTTATTCAAAAAATCGCGCTCAAATTGTTCTCTGGTAGGGCGGGGCCTTAGTACTGTGGCAGGTAAATAGGCTGTATCATTTACCAATAATTGAATAACACTATACTGGTTATCAGGCAAATTTGCCGGTATTTTAATGCTACTATTTTTAAAACCAACACTTGAAAAAGTAATTTTGTCTCCTTTTAAAACAGCGATGGAGAAAACGCCATCATTACTTGTAATTGTACCACGGCCCTTGCCCTCTACTATTACACTTACAGCGGGTAACCCACGTAAGCTATCGGCCGTCATTACTACCCCATACAGCTGCACAATAGAATCTCGGTAGGGGTTACCATTTTGCTGCGCGGCTAGCTTTTGGATTAAAAAAATGCTACAACTAATAAGAATAAATAAGGGTAATTTTTTTACCATATCTGTTTTTAACCGATACAAAGTTACAATTTTATTTTCCTGCTTACCAGAAACGGAATATTCAACAAAGTAAGTTCTACACTTGTTAACTTTGCACCTTAATTGTTTTTTTAACAAAAACTTGCGTGATGACTATTGAAGCGATACTCCAGGCACTTAGTAATGTACAGGAACCCGATTTAGGCAAAGATTTGGTTACCCTGAATATGGTTAAAGATATAGTGATTGATGGTAATCAGGTGAGTTTTACCATTGTACTCACTACGCCTGCCTGCCCTATGAAAGATATGATGCAACGTGCCAGTGAAAATGCCATTAAGCTACTTGTGAATAAAGAGGCTATCGTAAAGGTAAATTTTACAGCGAATACGTCAACTGTGCGTAAAGACGACCAAAAAGTATTAAGTGGTGTAAAAAATATTATTGCAGTAGTAAGCGGCAAAGGCGGTGTAGGCAAAAGTACTGTATCGGCCAATTTAGCATTGGCATTGGCAGAGGGTGGCGCAAGTGTGGGGTTAATGGATGCAGATATCTACGGGCCGAGTGTGCCTATTATGTTTGGGGTTCGTGGAGAGCGACCTATGATGAAAGATGCGAATGGCAAAGGGGTAATTATACCACTTGAAAAATATGGTATTAAGTTGATGAGTATTGGTTTGTTGGTAGATGAGAAAAACGCAGTGGTATGGCGCGGACCAATGGCCAGTAGCGCCATCAAGCAGTTTGTAACCGATGTGTATTGGGATGAGTTGGATTACTTAGTAGTAGACATGCCACCAGGCACTGGCGATATACACTTAACACTTATGCAAACAGTACCAGTAACCGGTGCCGTTATTGTTACTACGCCGCAAGATGTAGCATTGGCAGATGCTAAAAAAGGAATTGCTATGTTTGGCCAAGCACAATTAAATGTACCAGTAATTGGCCTAGTAGAAAATATGAGTTACTTTACTCCTGCAGAATTGCCAGAAAATAAATATTTTATTTTTGGAAAAGATGGGGGAAAAAGATTAGCAGATGAGTATGATCTTCCATTTCTTGGGCAAATACCGCTTGTACAAGGCATACGAGAAGGGGGCGATCAAGGTGTGCCGGTAATGATGAGCGACGATGCCATTACCAAAAAAGCGTTTGAGGGTTTTGCGGCGCAAGTAGTGCGTAGCATTGCTATGCGTAATGCCAATATGAGTGGAGAAAAAATTGCAGAGAAGGTATGATGTTTGATATTCGACATTTGAAGTTTGAGCCTGCTAATTTATAGTTTAACTTATAATAGATAACAGGAAAAGATGGCAACTATTACCCGATTTGAAGATCTTGTGATTTGGCAATTAGCTAAGCAACAGGTAAATATGTTTAACGACTTAGTAAACATTACCCCTTTGGGCAAAAACTTCGAACTACGTAATCAGATGGATTCATCATCAGGTTTTGTTATGGATTGTATTGCTGAAGGGTTTGATAGATCAGGTAATAGTGAGTTTTAAAATTTTCTACACATAGCAAAAGGTTCAAATGCAGAATATCGTTCGCAACTTTACAGCTTTGTTGATAGAAAGCATTTTGAGCAAGAAAAATTTTCAGCACTATATGATATTAATATTCAATCAGGTAATAAATTAATGGGCTTCATCACCTATCTACAAAACACAAACCATAAGGGCCAACGTTACAATACGAAACCCTAAACTTCAAACAGTTCTAAAATCAATGTATAATAATCCTCAATTTAAAGAACCGGATGAAGCAGCCGTGATTAACTTCATGCAGGCGCATCCGTTTATTATTATTACTGGCGTAGATGTAGCAGGCAAACCAGTGGCTACACAGGTGCCAGTTTTTATTGATAAAAAAGAAGGGAAAATATTGCTAACGGGGCATATACAACGCAAATCCGATCATCATCATGCATTTGAACAAAATACAAATGTAATGGCCTTATTTACCGGCCCCCATGCCTATGTAAGTGCCAGTTGGTACAGTAACCCACACATTGGCAGCACCTGGAACTTTATGAGTGTGTATGCCCATGGCACCATCCGCTTTGGTAATGATGCTGAGAACTCTCATCGATTTAATTAATTGCTTACTGCTTGAATAGACCGACTCCTATTCAAATATACTCACATCCAGGGATATTTAACGGTAGAGAGAAAATCTCGATCGAGGCTGTATTCTGGGACTACGAGTTGCTCTGGTGTAACCATACTTAATTTATGCTCCTTATTAGGTCTTTGGTATTGACTTGTTTGGGAAGTTAATTTTTTAATCCAAGACCTACATAGATTAGT
>JBDKJW010000003.1:0-32543 GCA_039796395.1 Bacteroidota bacterium | reverse complement strand
CAGACAATAGTAATTGTACAAATTTTACTGTAGTGCAATTACTATGCTTCCAATTTAATCATATATATAATTTATAAGTATATTATTATCAATTACTTATAATATATATAATTTTGTTTTTATACATTATTAATAGAATTTTTTTTTCCGCAAAATCACGACCAGTTTGTACAATAATGTTTATTCTTCCTCATTATTTTCTTGTAAAAACTGGCTCAAGAGTTCAAAAGCAGCTTTGATATCGTTTCTTTCTCGCCTCGTTGTTTCCTTTAAATAACTACCGGTAACAGTAGTACTATACCAAAGCCATAGAATGTCTTTCCATTCATTCTTATTGGCAAAATTTAACAAGGCATGCCATGCAGTTGCCTTGCGATTTTTCTTCTTCATACCGATTATGGAATAAATTGGTGTACTCAACAACTGCGAATATTGATGTATCGGGTATGTTTTTATAAAACACCGTGAAATAAAAACAAAATCAGGTATTTGCCGCATAGCAAACCTTTATGTATTGCTGTTAATTCGCAGAACAGAACAAAGTTCTGAATTTTCTAATTAAACAAACTTTTTTCATTGGCTTTTTGAGCCAGTATTTATACCTAATGAAACTAACTACCCGACTATACGAATATCTAACATACACCCGTATTACGGCTTATCAAATGGAGCGAACATGTGGGTTATCGAACGGCTATATTGGTAAACAAGATCACGGAAAAGGGTCTATTGGTTCCAATGTACTTGCTAAAATTGAGCAATATTATCCCGATTTGAATCTAATCTGGCTAATAACAGGTAAAGGACAAATGATGAGTACCCAAGTATTTGAATTTACGGAACAAACACCTTTTTTAATGAAAGAAGAATTGGCCGCGTATCATTCCTTAAAAGATGCACTGATTGATTCACTCAAGCAACAGGTACTACAATTGCAAAAGCAATTGGAAGAAAAAGACATGATCATTGCATTACTTCGTTACCGAAAATAATCCTATGCCTCTTCAGCATAAGCAGATACGGGCTCACAAGTGCAAATCAAATTCCGATCTCCATGCGTATTATTTACCCTGCCTACGCTCGGCCAAAATTTATTTAGGGTAACATAATACAATGGGAATGCAGCTTCTGTTCTGCTATAGGCATGCGCCCATTCTTCCGCACAAACTACGGCTTGTGTATGCGGCGCATTTTTTAGCGGGTTATCCTGTTTATCGGCCTTACCCGTTTCAATAGCTTTGATTTCTTCATAAATACTAATCATCGCATCACAAAAACGATCGAGCTCGGCCTTGTCTTCACTCTCTGTGGGTTCAATCATAATGGTACCTGGTACAGGGAAACTCATCGTTGGTGCATGAAATCCATAGTCTATTAATCGCTTAGCCACATCTTCGGCTTCAACGCCTGCACTTTGTTTAAACGGACGTAAATCAACAATAAACTCATGCGCACAAGTACCATTTTTCCCGGTATACAAAATTGGATAGTATTTCTCCAATCTTGCTTTCATATAGTTTGCATTCAGAATGGCATACTCAGTAGATAAACGAATGCCATCGGCCCCTAACATTTTTATATAACCATAACTAATTAGTAAAATACTTGCTGAACCAAAAGGAGCAGCACTTACATTTAATTCAGGTAAATAAGGGGCTAATTTATCATTTACACAAATGGGTCCCATACCTGGTCCGCCACCACCATGTGGAATTGAAAATGTTTTATGCAAGTTTAAGTGGCAAACATCTGCACCGATATTACCCGGGCTCGTTAATCCAACTTGGGCATTCATATTCGCACCATCCATATATACTAAACCACCAAAACCATGTACGATGTCACAAATATCTTTAATGGTTTCTTCGAACACACCGTGAGTAGAAGGGTAGGTAACCATTAAAGCACCCAAATTATCTTTATGTAATTCTGCTTTTGCTTTTAAATCTGCAACATCAATATTACCAGCTTCATCGCATTTTACAACTACCACTTTAAAGCCAGCCATCACAGCACTAGCGGGGTTAGTACCATGTGCACTAATAGGAATGAGTACAATATTTCTGTTGGCTTGTTTATTCGCTAAATGATAAGCTCTAATCGCTAATAAACCAGCGTATTCGCCTTGTGCGCCACTATTCGGTTGCAAGCTACAAGCTGTAAAACCTGTAACAGCACATAAATAAGCAGTAAGCTCATCTAATATTTGTTGATATCCCAATGTTTGATCAGCAGGTGCAAATGGATGTAATCCTCCAAATTCGGGCCAACTAACCGGAATCATTTCTGAAGCTGCATTTAATTTCATAGTGCAACTACCTAAACTAATCATGCTTGTATTGAGGGATAGATCTTTATTCTCCAACTGCTTTATATAACGCATCATCTGACTTTCGCTATGATGTGTATTAAAAACAGGATGTTGTAAATAAGTAGTATTTCTTAATGAATTTGCTGATAAAGAGGTAGCCAAACTGGTACTATCAATACTACTAATTTGTTTACCACATGCTTGCGCAAAAACGGCAATCACTTCATTAATATCTGTAATCGTTGTGGTTTCATCCATACTAATACCGATATCTCCATTCTCAAAATAGCGAAAATTAATCGTAGCTGCTATGGCTGCTTTTTTAACAGCATCGGTATCAATACCACTTACTAAAATAGTATCAAAAAATTGTGTATTCAGTTGCGTTAGTCCTGCAGCGCTTAATTTTTTAGCAACTGCTGTAGCAAACTGATGTATACGTGTAGCAATTGTTTGTAAGCCTACTGGTCCGTGATACACCGCATACATAGCAGCCATATTCGCCAATAAAGCTTGAGCCGTACAAATATTTGAAGTAGCTTTTTCTCTTTTAATATGTTGTTCGCGTGTTTGCAAAGCCATGCGCAATGCGCGATTACCTTGTGCATCTATACTTACACCAATTAATCTTCCGGGTATACCTCTTTTAAATTCATCATGTGTGGCAAAGAAAGCAGCGTGTGGGCCACCATACCCCATGGGTACGCCAAAACGTTGTGCCGATCCAACGGCTACATCGGCCCCCAATTCTCCTGGCGATTTAAGTAATGTAAGCGCCATTAAATCAGTGGCCATAACTACATAAGCACCTACAGCATGTACTTGATTAATAAACGCAGTATAATCTTCAACAGATCCATTATTGGCTGGGTATTGAATAAGAACGCCGAAACATTTTTCATCGGCAGTATATTGTGTATAGTGGCCAAACACTAATTCAATGCCAATCGGTGCTGCTCTTGTAATGAGTACCTCTTTTGTTTGTGGGTAGGTATTTTCATCAACAAAGAAAACTGGCTTTGTGATAGTATCTGTTTTATTTACCTGATGAAATAACATGGCCATTGCTTCAGCAGCAGCAGTAGCTTCATCTAACAATGATGCATTCGAAAGAGATAAACCTGTAAGGTCGCTAATCATTGTTTGATAATTCAATAAACTCTCTAAACGACCCTGTGAAATTTCTGCCTGATAGGGCGTGTATTGGGTATACCATCCTGGATTTTCAAAAATGGTACGGAGGATAACGCTTGGCGTGATGGTGCCATAATAACCGCTACCTATATAGTTTTTGAATACTTTATTTTTAACGGCTACTTTTTTTAGTTCTTGCAAATATTCAAATTCACTCACTGCTGCCGGAATGGGTAAATCGCCATTTACACGTATATTATGAGGTACTGTTTTACCGATTAAAGACGCCAAAGAGGGCTCACCAATGATTTTAAGCATGGCAGCTGTTGCTTTTTCATTTGGACCAATATGTCTTCCTTTAAATTCATTCGATTGTGTGGCTAATACATTCGTCATTGCTAACTGATTTTTCGTGCCGCAAAGGTAAGTGCTAGCAATAGTATTTTAACGCTTTTGTTGAAACTGTTGATAGCCTGTTAGCTTTTATTTTCTGCAATAGCTTCTAACTTTCGAAGTTCATCGCTGGTAAGGCGGGAACCGTCGTGGCTCCAGCCGGGTTTACCGAATAAATAGGCGATACGCTGACGAAAACTAAGCCCTTTTTGACGGATATCTTTCCCAATAGAAGCCCATTCGTGGAAAACTAAAGAGCCTAGATGTGGATGTTCAATATTTTTTGTTAAGCCATATTTAATGGGCTGATAGTGTTTTTCCGATAATTCGGGCTGAAAAGTGCCAAATAGTTTATCCCAAATAATCAAAAACATCCCCATATTCTTATCTAAATATTTGGGGTTTGATCCGTGGTGTACCCTATGGTGAGATGGGGTTACAAAAATATATTCTAACCAGCCCATTTTATGGATAAGCTCTGTATGTACAAAAATGCCCCATATCTGTGTGGCAGAATAGATAAAGGCAATATCGATGGGTTTGAAGCCCATGAGTGCCAATGGAATAAAATAAACAAAACGGTATAAGGGTTGAAATACAGAAGAACGGAAACCCACGGTGAAGTTCATTTTCTCACTGCTGTGATGAGTAACATGCACGGCCCAAAATAGGCGTATTTCATGATCAAAACGGTGTAGCCAATAATAGAGAAAGTCTTCAGTAAGCAATAGTAAGAACCAATATAATAGGGGCGTTGTAATCACCCCAAAAGCACGTTCAAAGAAGTACTGTAGCACAGCCATATAAACAATCCTGAAACCTAAGTCTATGGAAGCATTGAGTAACATAAGATACACATTACTTATGGTATCTTTTGTTGTATATAATTTTTTGTGGTGCAGGTGTGATAGCAGCAGCTCTATCCCAATAATTATAAAATAAATGGGCGTAGAGATAAGAATTAGCCATTGTTCTCTTATTGAATCCATAATTTCGTACTGCAAATTAACTCATCAATTCATTTGAACGAACCTTTCTTCCATAACTGGCAACAAAAATCGAAAGAGCATCAGAAAAACTATGCTAAGTGGTTAAAGCGTGCAAATAAAAATAGTGTTTTGAAGCTATTACCCAGCTTACATGATGAGGCCTTTGAAAAAATTGATTGCTTAACCTGTGGGAATTGTTGTAAAGGCTATTCGCCACGTTTTAAAACCCCCGATATTAAGCGTATTAGTAAAGTGTTAGGGTTAAAAGAAAGTGTTTTTATTGATCAATATTTGTTATTAGATAGTGAGGGAGATTATGTGGCGAAGTCGGCGCCATGTCCTTTTTTGGGGGCAGATAATCGTTGCAGTATATACGAAGATAGGCCCTCCGATTGTGCGCGATTCCCTTATACTGATGAAGACGTGTTTATCAAACGCACACAAATAACATTGAAGAATTCGGAGTTTTGTCCGGCCGTTTTTTATGTACTAGAAAAGGCCATGCATCAATTACCCTAATATTCCATTTTTCGAAGCGAGGGCGCTTTAAACCAAGTGATAATTACCACGAGTAAAGTCATGGAGCCCCCAAAAATTACAGAAGGAACTACGCCTAATAATTTAGCTGCAACACCACTTTCAAATTGCCCTAATTCATTGCTGCTATTAATAAACATGGAGTTTACACTCAAAACACGCCCACGCATATTGTCGGGTGTTTTCATTTGCACAATGGTGCCTCTTACTATCATACTAATGCCATCTAGTATGCCACTTAATACCATCACAGCAAAGGATAACCAAAATATTTTGGAGAATCCAAAAATGATAATACATAACCCAAATCCACCAACGGCATAGAGTAAAATTTTCCCTTGTTTTTTTTGTAGTGGAAAGAAAGTAAGAAAAACAATGATAATGATGGAACCTATATCTGCTGCTGCGTTTAGCCAACCAAAGCCAATAGGCCCTACGGCTAATATATCTTTTGCAAATACGGGTATCATAGCTACCGCACCGCCAAAAAACACAGCAAATAAATCGAGGGATAGGGCACCTAAAACTGCTTTGGTTTCAAATACAAACTGTAATCCTTCTTTTACACTTGCAAATCCCGTTTTTTGTCCGGCTACATTTAAAGATGGTTTTGGGTTTAGTAGAAACATAAATGTAATACCAATAGCCACCATTGTAGTGATAATGATTAATGAGCCGGTATTGCCGATTAAAGCAATTAAAAAACCAACGGTTGCATGGCCAGTAACGGATGCGGATAACCAAACACCTTGGTTCCATGTGGTTGCGTTCTGTAATAAATTACGTGGTACTGTTGATGCCACCATTGTGCTAAACGTGGGTCCAAGAAAAGATCGAATGATTCCTGTAAGAAAAACAATAACATAAATACCAAAAGCAATCCAATGCGTAGACAGTTGAGACGCGGTAAAGCGCATAGAAAGGAATAGTAGCAAAACTACACAAGCAAAATAGCTTAATCCGCATTTTATCAATAGTTTTTTCTTCTCACTTATATCAATGATATACCCGGCATAAAGGGCTAAAGAAACTGCAGGAATCACTTCAGCTAAACCGATTAATCCAATAGCAAAAGGTTCATTGGTGAGTTCATAAATCCACCAGCCAACCAAAGTGCCTAACATACGTAAACCCATGATAAATAAAAAGCGCCCCGTCATTAAGTGTCTGAACTCACCAATTCGCATCGCTGCAAAGGGGTCATTTTTTATTTGTTCTACTTCCATACTATAAAGATAGGTTAGGGTAGGGTAAAATAATGTTGCCCAATATCAAGGTCTTTTTCAAGCGCTTCTAAAATAACATTTACATGTGCTTCATTGCCTAAAAAATCAGCATTACTAGCGTCTATAAATAGTGTTCTAATATTATGTTGTTTGATATAGCTTGTATAGGTTTCTTGAATATTAAACAAATATTCATCTGGGATGGATTGTTCATATTGCCGATTTCTTTTGCGAATATTTTTTTGCAATTTTTGAACAGGTACATGCAAGTAAATCAGGATATCTGGAAATACAAGTTGTTGGTGAATAATATCAAATAGTTTTTGATAAAGCCTAAATTCTTCATCCGGCAAATTTAACTTCGCAAAGAGTAGGCATTTTGTAAAAAGATAGTCGGATACTGTTACACTTTGGAAAAGATCCTTAGTATGGATCATGTCTTTTAATTGCTTAAATCTTTCAGCCATAAAAAATAGCTCTAGTGGAAAAGCATAGTGTTCAGGGTTTTCGTAAAATTTTGGTAGAAAGGGATTGTCGGCAAATTCTTCTAGAATCAAACGCGCGTTGAGTTTTTTAGCTAGTATATGACTAAGCGTAGTTTTGCCAGCGCCAATATTTCCTTCGATAGTGATAAAGTGATAGTTCATGCAGTTTTTCAAAATTAATGGGGCATTGGATTATACCATTAATTTTTTTTGCACATTGGAATGATCTGTACAATCGTTCAGCAATTCAAGCATATTTCGGTTGAAAAGGGGGTGAACAAAATGGGGGGCAATTTCACATAAAGGACCTAAAACAAATCGCCTGTGTTGAATTTCGGGGTGAGGTATTATTAGATTTATATCTTGAATGATTTGATCTTCATAAAATAATTGATCGATATCAATAGTTCGTGGGCCATATTTTTCAGCCCTTTTTCTGCCCATCTCATTTTCGATGCTCAATAAAACTTGCATTAATGGAGCCGGTTTTAGACTTGTTTCAACCGCTAAAGCCTGGTTTAAAAAAGCAGGTTGGTTAGTAACTCCCCATGGTTCTGTTTCATAAAGGGATGAACGGCGAACGATTTTGCCAACTTTTTGTTCAATTTGTTTAGCCGCTTCAGCCAAATAAGCAGTACTATCGCCTAAATTACTTCCAGTTAATAAATAAACAGTATGCATAATTGGTTGTGTAAGATGCTTCAAATATCTTTATTTAATATAATTAGAAATAGAATATGCGCGGTTTTTTTAAAATTGTTTTCGGCACCTTGTTGGCCCTGATTTTGTTTACGGTAATCGGATTTTTTATATTGATAGGTATCGCTACAAGCGCGGCATCATCTGAAAAGCCAACGATTGCAGAAAAAGCGGTATTGGTTTTGGATTTATCCGTTCCTTTCAAAGAACAATTTCAGGAAAATCCATTCGGCTCATTATTTAGTGATGAAGAAACAGATATTCCATCTTTGTACGATGTTGTCCGATTAATACGTAAAGCAGCTACTGATAGTACAGTGAAAGGAATATATCTACAGTGTGCTACAAATCCGAATGGATATGCAGCGAGTGAAGAGTTGCGTAAAGCCGTTGCAGATTTTAAATTATCTGGGAAGTTCGTAATTGCCCATGGCGAAACCATTACGCAAAAAGGATACTATGTGGGTTCAGTGGCAGATTCAATTTTTTGTAACCCTCAAGGGGGATTAGATTTTTCTGGCTTTTCTTCGGATATTTTTTTTCTCAAAGGCATGCTTGATAAATTAGAAATACAACCCCAGATATTTTATGCGGGTAAATTTAAAAGTGCAACCGAGCCTTTAAGAGAAACTAAAATGACAGCGGCCAATCGGTTACAAACAGCTGTTTGGCTGGGCGATTTATACACGCACTTTTTGTTAACGGTTGGAGCAAGTAGAAAAAAGGATACAGCTACTTTACGCAGCTTAGCTATGAATGGATCCATACAAACAGCGTATGATGCAGTAAAGTATGGATTAATAGATAATACCAGATATGATGATGAAATCAAATCTTTGATTTCAAAGAAGCTTAAGCAAAATATAAGTGCGTCAATCAATTTCGTAACCATGCAGGAATATAAAAAAGCAACTGATTACACGCAAGCTGGCAGTAAAAAAATTGCTTTGGTATTTGCTTCAGGTGATATTGTTTCGGGCAATGGAGATAATGAAGTAATTGGGAGTGATAAATTTAAAAATGTATTACGTAAATTAAGGCTCGACAAAGATATTAAGGCGGTAGTTTTGCGCGTAAATTCGCCCGGAGGAAGTTCTTTGGCTAGTGAAGTTATTTGGCGAGAAATTAATTTATTGCGGAAAGAAAAACCGGTTGTTGTGAGTATGGGTGATGTAGCAGCATCTGGTGGATACTATATTGCTTGCCATGCTGATCAAGTTTATGCAAATGCGAATACCATTACAGGTTCCATCGGTGTATTTAGTATCGTACCTAATTTCCAGTCGTTCTTTAAAAATAAACTGGGTATTACATTTGATGGCGTTAAAACTGCGCCTTATGCTGATATGGGATCTAGCGATAAACCATTAACTGCACAAGAAAAGATTTTTTTTCAAGCGTCCGTAGATAGTATTTATCATACATTTAAAACAAGGGTGGCGGTAGGTAGAAAAAAGGATATTACATATGTGGATAGTATTGCACAAGGAAGGGTATGGACGGGAGGACGAGCAAAAGAGGTAGGATTAGTTGATAAAATCGGCACATTACAAGATGCAATAGATGGGGCGGTTAAACTGGCTAAGATTGACAAGGATGATTATAAAATCAGGGAGTACCCAGAGAAGAAAACGTTTATTCAGCAATTAATGGATGGGTATAAAAAATCAATCCGAAATAGTTTACTTAAAGAAGAGTTAGGGAAGGATATTTATCAAACATTACAAGAAGTGCAGCAAGTGAAGCAATGGGTGGGCGTACCACAAACAAGAATTCCATTTTTTACCACCACCCAGTATTAATTTACAGCATATCTTCATTACATGTCAAGTAAAACATCTTATAGCCAGTTTAAAGCGATGCTGGCCATTACCAAAGCTAGTTTGAGTGCAATCTTTAGAAGCCCCTCTGCAGTGGTGTTTAGTATCGCCTTTCCATTAATATTTATTCTGGTATTTGGCTTTATAGGCGGCAGTGGAAAAATTTCAGTAAGTATTGCTTTTGACAAAAAATCGGATACAACCAACCCTATCTATGGGATTTTAAAAAATACAGCGGGCTTAAAAATAGTTCGTAAGGATGAGCATCTGATAAAAGAAGATTTAGAAAAAGGAAGAGTTACAGCTATTATTGATATCCAAAAAACGGGTCAACAGAGTCCGGCATATAGTATTCATTTAACCAGTTCTGAAGCGGTAAATCCACAGAATATTCAAGTGATACAGTCTATATTAAGTGCAGTAATTAGTGGTCTTAATCAAGCACAATATCCCGACCGGCAAACGGTAGCTACTGTTAATAAAGAGGTAAACCAAATACCCGGACGAATTTATAGAACCATTGATTTTATTTTACCCGGACAGTTAGGATTCTCTTTATTGAGCGCTGGTGTTTTTGGGGTAGCTTTTTTATTTTTTAATCTGAGGCAACAACTGGTATTAAAGCGATTTTATGCTACACCTATTCGCCGTTCATACATCGTATTAGGGGAGGCGTTGAGTAGGGTTATTTTTCAAATGTTAACGGCTATTATTATTATTGGAGTTGGTCATTTTGCATTTCATTTTACCCTTGTAAATGGAATGGTTACCTTTTTAAATATTATGTTACTGAGTTTTATTGCACTGATTTTATTTATGGGATTTGGGTTTATAGTGAGTAGTGTTGCTAAAAATGAGAGTACGATTCCCCCTTTTGCTAATTTAATTACGTTACCCCAATTTTTATTAGCGGGCACTTTTTTTTCTATTGAAGCATTTCCTTCTTGGCTACAACCCATTTGTAAAGTGTTGCCGCTAACACACTTTAATAATGCCATGCGGAATATTGCTTTCGAGGGCGCTGGCTTAATGGAATGTGGTAAAGAATTAGGTATTTTAGGCATATGGATTGTAATTATATATACCGTTGCATTTCGCACCTTTAAATGGGAATAGATGAGGTTAGTTAGGTTTGCCATTATTAGTGTATTTGTATTAGTATTAATTGCTTCGGCCATTAGTATGCTTTTCCCTTCTTATGTATTAGTGTCTAGGGCAATTACGATTGAAAGACCTAAAAAAGAAATTTTACCTATTGTCCGTGATTTTAAACAATGGCATCTATGGGTAGCCGGAATGAATGATAGCTCTGTGAAAGTAGTGGATGCGAATAATGCTATTTTAGGGAATACGGTTGTTACTACAATAGCTGTATCTGATAGTTTAATTATAGCTAATTGGGATGCAAAAGGGAGTAAGCAAGTAAGTAAATTAAGAATAATTGCTGTTGATTCAGCAAAGCAAACGATTGTTCAATGGCAGTTTGAACAAAAAATAAAATGGTATCCTTGGGAAAAATTCGGATCGATGATGAGTGACAAGATCATTGGATCAATGATGGAGAAAAATTTGCAGCAACTTAAAGTATTTATTGAACAACAGCCGTAGAAAATAGCGTATAAAAAACCCGACGAAATAGTCGGGTTTTTTATACGCTAGAAAGTAGGTGATGTTAGAATGCTGGATCTGCAGGTGTATTCGGGTTATTATCTCTTTCTCTGAAAGGATAAGGCATATTTCTTCTTTTCATTTCAGTATTTGCTCTGCCGAATCTTCTCATGTCTTCGAGTTTATTTGAACTCATATACATTTCAATACATCTGTTGCGATATACTTCAGTAAGTAAACTAGGAACATCTACTGTTCCGGTATAACCAGCAGCAATATTTGCACCTACGCCAAATACGTCTTGTGCAGCAGTTTGTTGCAATACTGCGTCAACAATTGCTTTTGCGCCTGCAGCATCTGGTGCCGATTGACGAAGTAAACACTCGGCGCGAATTAAACGAACTTCATCGGGGAAGTAAATGGGGATTGCTCTTGTTGTACTGTTCCAAAAACCATTCATTCTAAAACGAGGTGTACCCGATGCGGCAATCACGGTATAAAAAGGTACACGTGCATCTGCAAGATCTGGTCGAACACCTATAGGTAGCCCTAGTGTAGAGTCTAATGGTTGGTAAACGTTGTTTGAAGAAGTAACCGTTACGAAAACGGGGTTCGGATTTAATGCTTCATAGTTCAAAACAGCTGTTTTTGTAAGATCAACTGCATTGGCAGCAGTTGCTGCAGTTGATATATTACCCCCATAAATTGAATAGCGAGCTTTGAGTGCTTGCAATGTATTTACAAAGTCGATACCCACAGGGGCGTCGGATATAAACTGTGCTGAAATAGGAGCCGCAGCGATACTAGCCAAAGCTCTGTCGATTGTAGCAACAGCTCTAGCATAACCAGCAGCTCTAGTAATAAACCCAGTTGGCGTACTTGGAGATGCGCCAATGGTATCGGGAACATTTTCCCAAAGCATGCTTAAATTGCCAATTGCTAAGGCTTTAAAAATTGATGCATAAGCTATAAGTCCACTTCTGTAACCCGCATCATTTAATTTGGCTGCAGCACCAATTACTGTATTTGCGTCGTAAATAACTTTACAGTTAGTAATCCAAATATTACTGAGTAACCCGTTATTGCCATCTACAGCGGTACCACCATTACCCAAATTTGCTTCAGAAGTATTACCAACATTCACAACAAATGTTTCATTCGTTGTTAAGCCAACTGCACTAATCAAATTCGGATGAACAGTTAGGGCATAGTTTTTTTGAATCCCCACCGCAATTCCCATTAGCCCTTTGGGTGAGGCTAATACATCTACGTCTGAGGCAGCATTAGGGTTTTTATAATCCTTGGTACAAGATGCTACTAATAATGTTGCACCTAAACCAAGTAGTATACCTTTTAAATTGATCTTTTTCATTGTAATAGGTTTAAGTGTTAATTAAAATTTTGCTTGAATACCGAAGCTAATAGTTCTTGGGATGGGTACTGCACCAAAATCGATACCTCTCAGTAAAGTACTTTGTCCACCAGCATTTACCTCCGGATCATAGCCAATGTATTTAGTCCATACTATTAAGTTTCTGCCACTAAAGTTTACATTCAAGTCTCTAATAATTTTACCTACTTTGCCTATACTATAGTTTAATGAAAGTTCTCTGATACGAACATTACTTCCATCATCTACCCTCCATTCTTCAATACCATATATACCAGTTGGAAATGCGGCGTTGGCATTGTATGCACTGATATAGCCTCTTGGTAATTGTCCGCGATGTTCCATCTCTGCAATCTTACCATTACCTACGCCTTGGCGTGTTCTAAAGTCGGCATTAAATACACTGTTACCTTTTGTAGCATCAATTTGAATGCGTAAGCTTAGTTTTTTGTAAGTAAATTCATTAATCAATGTAGTTGTATACAATGGATTTGGATTACCTATAACCTTACGTAGTGGAGTTCCTACCGGAATTCCCTGCCCAGATGGGCCACCAGCTAAGTAATCTTGTTGCGTATAGGAAAGGATACCACTTTGGGTACCATAAGCCTGGCGTGGAATGCCGGCTGGGCTCAATACTAAACCACTATGATTGGGTAAGCCAATATCATTTTTAGAGAAACTGCCCCCCGGAGTAGTTGCAAAGAAAGTTCCGTAGAATACACCCACTGGCTGGCCTTGAATTAAGGCAACCGGTGTACCACTATTGGTGGCGAATTGAATTAATGAAGCACCAATATTTAATACTTCATTTCTGTTACGGTTATACAATCCAGTGATCGTCCAACTAAAATCTTTCTGCTTAACTGGCGTTCCGGATAATACGATTTCATAACCTGTATTTTTTAGGTTACCGATATTATCTAGTAAAGTAGAGAAGCCAGATGAAGGAGAAATGAATCTATTCAATAACATATCATTTACGCGTTTATCGTAAATATTGATATTGAAGTTGATGCGATTGCTTAAGAAAGAAAGATCAAGGCCAAACTCAATTTCTTTTTGGCGCTCAGGACCTACATTGGTATTTGCTAATGTGCTACTTGTATTCAATGCTGTTCTTGTATTGAATGAAGAGGCTGTGTATACATTGAATCTATCGTATGCGCCAATACCTGTAAGGTTTCCACTTTCACCATAGGCTAATCTAACCTTCGCTAAATCCCACCACTTGCTTACGTTTAATTTCTTCCAGTATTCTGTTTCGGAAAACAAGTAACCTATATTCGCTTTTGTATACACTTGATTTCTTTTATCAGCACCAAATACGGAGGAGCCATCTCTACGAATAGCTGCAGTTACAAATAATTGATTACGGTATTTAAAATTTTGTTGTAAGAAAATACCGTTAATAGAAATTTCAGCTCTTGAATCGGCTCCAGGAATAATTGTACTAGCGCCATTCACTGTTTCTACAAAAGGGGCTAATCCTCTACCTTGTAACATTACATAGCTGGTACGCTCATATTGTTGTGAGAAGCCTACCTGTGTTACCGAACCGATGTCTTTTGTGATATTGGTAGAATAGGTAGCATTTAGATCGTGGTTTATACCAAAGAAATTGGAGGTAGCTGCACTCGCATAACCATTTAATGTTGGATCTGTTGAAGTAGTACCACCGCCAAAGAATGCTGCGTTTACATTATAGTTAAATGGAGGCATGAAAGAAGTTCCATTCTGCGCATAATTATCAATACCTAATGTATAATCAACAGTTAAGCCCTTTAGAGGTCTTAGTTTTAATCCAAAGTTGGTGATCACACGGTTGGTGGTATTTTTTTGTTTAAAGTCTTCAATAATGCTAATTGGATTCACGCGACCAAGGTTGCCAATAGTTTGTAAATTACCTAGGCCGTCTCTTCTTTGTAAATCGTGAAAATTACCAAGTATGGTAACTGAGTTCATTGGGCTAAAGAAAGAGTTGCCATCTGGTTTTTCTCTTGCACTACTATTAATGTAGTTTAATCCTAAGTTCGCGCTTAACCATTTTGTGATTTTTTGATCGATATTACTACGGAAGCTGAATCGTTGAAAATCTGTATTTCTAATAATTCCTTCATTGTAGAAATAAGAGCCCGAGAAAAAGTATTTTGTATTCTCAGTACCACCACTTACGGATACATTATTATCTGTTCCAGTAGCATTTCGGAATATCAGATCTTGGTAATCATAACGCGTAACGGATGTTGTATTGGTAAGCCCTGGGCTCAAAATGTCTTGTGTTTGTGCTGTTGGGCCATCTGTTGGTCCGCCAAATTTTGTGGGAGCCTGACTTACATCAAGTTTTTTTCTTAATCCACTAAACATTACGTTTGAAGAGAAGCTCACTTGAGGGGCTCCGCTAACACCGCGTTTAGTAAAAATTTGAATTACCCCGCTATTCGCTCGGCTACCGTAAATAGCAGCAGCTGCAGCACCATTCAATACTTCAATACGTTCAATATCTGCAGGGTTAATATCTGCCATCCTACTTTGTCCTACTACACCCACAAAGTTTGCACCATCATAATTTCCTTGTGTATTGGTAACACGTGGTGTACTATTATTTACAATTACTCCATCTACTATGTATAAAGGTTCTGAAGAGGAGTTTACAGAACTTACACCTCTTAGGCGAACACTTAAGCCGCCTGCAGGGTCACCACTATTTTGCGTAATAACTGCACCAGGCGTTTTACCTTGTAATGCCTGTAATGCATTGGAGGGCGCACCTTTCATTAAGTCGGCGCCTTTTACGGTAGCTACAAAACTACCTAATTGTTTTTTAGTAGTGCCGGCAGATGTACCAGTAACTACTACTTCATCTAAACCAGCAGCATCTTCTTTTAAAGAGGCATCTACAGTAATACTGCCATTTACTGTTGCTACACTGATAGATTTTTCGGCGGTAGAAAAACCAATTGATGAGATGGCAACAGTGTATTTGCCAGTTTTTAAGCTTACGGAGAATTGATAGTTGCCATCAACGTTTGTGGCAGCACCGCTTTCTGTGTTTTTAATAGTAACAGAAGCACCCGCAATAGGTAACCCCTTACTATCAGTAACTTTTCCTTTAAGAATTGTTTGCGCATGTAAGGTTGCCGAGCAGCATAGTGCTAAAGCAAATAGAGAAAGCAACCGTAAATGGCTCAATACAGAAATGTTGAATTTCATGAGCATGTAGTTTTGGATTGTCATATAATACCTAAATGTAGATACTTTGCGGGATATTACAGCTTTTGTTAAAAACAATGTCTATAAACTGTGCAAATCCCTTAAAAAATCAGTAATACGGCATAATTCCGCACTATTTATGCAGTATGGCGGCATAATATAAACCGTATTTCCTAATGGACGAAGAAAGATACCATTGGCTAATGCCTTTTGGGTAACCATGCTAGAAATATTGTTTAGATAGCCATGTGTGGCATTATTGAGCTCAAAAGCTAGGATAGTGCCTAATGAACGCGGGTTAATAAATGAGGTGTAAGCACTTAATGTTTTTTGTAAGTCGGCGCAAGTATTACTAATATATTCAATGGCTTCTACCGTACGAGAATTCTCGAGCAAATCTAAGCTTGCTAAAGCTGCACTACAAGCAATTGGATTTGCCGTAAAAGAGTGTCCATGAAAAAAAGTTTTGTGCGGGTCGTCTTGTACATAAGCCTCATATATTTTTTGTGTACATGCAGTTGCCCCTAAAGCCATAGTACCGCCCGTTAAACCTTTACTCATGCAAAGTATGTCGGGTTTTTTATGCAAATAATCGCTTGCAAAAAATTTACCTGTTCTTCCAAAACCAGTCATTACTTCATCGGCAATACAAATAATATCAGCGAGTTTAACTGTATTTAGCAGTTCGTTGAATAGATAGGCATCGTACATATGCATACCACCCGCACCTTGTATAAGTGGTTCATAAATAAAAGCAGCTATTTCCTCGCCATGCTCGTGAATGATAGCTTTTATTTCGCCAATATTTTTTTCGGTAGGGGTATCAATAAAAATAACTTCAAATAAATGCGCCTCAAAGGCCAATGTAAACACACTTCTATGGCTTACACTCATAGCACCAAAAGTATCCCCGTGATAACTATTATGAAAAGCTAGGATTTTTTTTCTTTTATGATTGTCTTGATTCCACCAATATTGGATAGCCATTTTAATAGCTACTTCTGTTGCCGTAGAACCATTATCACTATAAAATATTTTTGAAAAATGATATTGGTGTAAGGCGAGTAATCTTTCTGCCAATAGAATGGCCGGCTCATGCGTAAACCCAGCAAAAATAACCTGCTCTAATTGTAGCGCTTGATCATATATTTTTTGAGCGATATAAGGGTGTGCATGCCCATGTAATGTTACCCACCAACTGCTGATGCTATCAATATAGTTATTCCCGTCTTCGTCGTACAATAAACTTCCTTCAGCTCTTACAATAGGAATAATATTCCCTAGGTTTTTTTGGGGCGTGAAGGGGTGCCAAACTGCGGCAGCATCGCGTTCTTTTAAAGTCATCTTGCAAATGTATATATACAAATATTATGACTGAGATACGAATTTGAGATTTCGTTTTATACCAGCAAATTTTGAACGCTTTAATGGGCTATGCTTAAAAATTGATTTGAAAACATCTTCCGTTATTTCCTCCCATTCTCTCCGATTAAAATTTAAGATGGCGTCAATGGGCTGAAATGCTTGTTCTTGATGAGGTTTGCTAAAGCGGTTCCATGGACAGATATCTTGACAAATATCACAGCCGAACATCCAGTTTTCAAATTTGCCTTTTGCTTCTTCAGGTATTAGTGCATCTTTTAACTCAATTGTAAAGTAACTAATGCATTTACTACCATTGATCGTTTTATTGGGTTCTATGGCTTCTGTAGGGCAAGCTTCTATACACTTTGTGCAAGTGCCGCAATAGTCTTTTGTAAATGGGTCATCGTAGGTAAGTGCTATATCTACAATCAACGTGGCAATAAAGAAAAATGACCCCTGTGTTTTGGTGATTAAATTTCCATTTTTGCCTACCCAGCCTAAACCGGCTTTGGCAGCCCATGTTCTTTCTAATACCGGTGCAGAGTCAACAAAACCCCTTCCATTTATTTCTCCAATTTCATTTTTTAGTGTTACTAAAAAATCTTTTAAACTAGCTCTTATCACTTCATGATAATCTTGCCCCCAAGCATATTTAGCAATTTTAGGCGCATTGGGCGATTGCTGCATAGAAGGCGAATAATTTTTAAGCAGCGTAATTACTGACCTTGCACCCGGCACTAATTTTTGTGGATCAATACGCAGGTCAAAATGATTTTCCATATACTGCATACTGCCATGCTTGCCCTGTAACAGCCATTTCTCTAGCCTTTTAGCATCATCAGTAAGTTGTACGGCTTTGGCAATTCCACAATAATCAAAACCCATTTGTTGGGCGAGTTGTTTAATGAATTGGGTATGCTTTTGAACTACCATTGTTAGGATTACCAGACTATTTACAATTAGCGATAATTTGCGCGTCGATCGCTTTTTTAATATCTAGATATACTTCTCTTTTCTCCTCACCTAATAAACCTTTTGTAAAAAAGATGCAAGCATAATTTCTACATTTATCGATCATTGGCCAAGTACCAAATAAACCTGGGCTTGCAACAACGGTTGAAACGCCTTGTTCATCTGTTGCTAATATCCACTCCCCAAAACCATAATTGTAACCCGCTGCTGATTTTGGTGCATACTTTATCATAGCACTATTCGTTTGAGCAGTTTGCATCAATGTAATAGATTGTTCACTTAATACCCGCTTGCCTTTATACATCCCTTTATCTAGGAGCATGGTTAAGAAATTCATATAATCAGCTGCTGTAGAAACGGCTCCGCCAGACGGATTCACTGCATTAAAACTAGAAAAACTTGTATTACGCATTTGTAATGGGCGTAATATCTTTTCTTGCATTACTTGTTCGAAGCTTTTTTTGCTCACCATTTCAATAATTCTTCCAGCAATATTTAAACCAATATTCCCGTATCTAAATTCAATACCAGGGTTAGCAACAATTTCTTTTTTGGAAGCGAAATAATCTACTTCTTCTTCTAAACTGTTAAAACGTGCTCTTTGTAAAAGGGTGCTTAGTTTAATGGGTTCGGATTCAATACCCGTTAAATGGGCTAAACAATCTTTGATGGTAATATATCCCTTACTGTATTTTGCAAATATGGGTAAGTACTTGCTAACCCTATCCTGTAAAGACAATTTTCCTTCATCTACTAAAACCATTACTAAGGCAGCGGTTAACCATTTGCTACAACTTGCAATGGGTGCTTGCGTTTTAGTATTAAAATCGCCTAGGTTTTTTTCATAAATAATCTTCCTGTCTCTATATACCAATACAGATAAATTTCCATCGAATTGTTTTTTGTAACTATCAATTTTATTATTTACCTCCGTAAAATTGTATTGTGCAAATGAACCCTGAAATAGTAGCAGAAAAGCACCGATGAAACTGACTTTAACGCAGATTGGGACTAATTTTCGCGACATAATTTCCGTTTTTGTGAATTGGAAAACGATTTGATGCTAAGATAGCATTGAAGTTTAATTAAAGACACAAATAAAAGAATATATGCATCCTAATAATTATACAATTAAAGCACAAGAAGCAATTCAACAAGCGCAACAAATCGCTTTTAGTAATAATAACCCCGTTATAGAAACGGAACACCTGCTAAAAGCACTATTGCTAGAGAAAGAATCTGCCATTTTTTTCTTATTAAAAAAGAACAATGTTAACCCGGTTTTTCTGGAGGCAAAGCTTGATGAGCGTATTCAAAAACTGCCTAAAAATCAAGTAGGGGAGCCAGCCCAATCTACAAGTAGAGATTTTAGTCATGTTTTATTAAAAGCTAATACAGCAATTGGGATATTTAAAGATGAATTTATCACACCCGAACATTTATTGATTGCACTTTTACAAGTAAATGATGCAGTTAGTAAAGAGCTAAAAGCTGCTGGACTATCGGAAAAAGGATTAATAGCTTCTATTAAAGAACTTAGAAAAGGGGAGACGATAAACGCACAAACGCAAGAAACCCAGTTGCAAATGTTGCCTAAGTACGCTAGGAATTTAAATGATATGGCACGCGAAGGAAAGTTAGATCCTGTTATTGGTAGAGATGAAGAGATTAGGAGAACATTGCATATTCTTTCACGTAGATCTAAAAACAATCCCATTTTAGTGGGTGAGCCCGGTGTTGGTAAGACTGCAATTGTAGAAGGCTTGGCCATGCGGGTAGTGAATGGAGATGTACCCGAAAATTTAAAGACGAAAATTATTTATGCACTTGATATGGGTCAGCTTGTTGCCGGTGCGAAGTACAAGGGCGAATTTGAAGAGCGACTAAAAGGGGTTGTGAAAGAAGTGGCAGCAAGTGATGGGGAGGTTATACTATTTATTGATGAAATACACACTTTAGTTGGGGCAGGTGGTGGAGAGGGCGCCATGGATGCTGCAAATATTTTGAAACCTGCTTTGGCGCGGGGGGAATTAAGAGCCGTAGGAGCCACTACGTTAAATGAATACCAAAAATATGTTGAAAAAGATAAAGCGTTAGAGCGAAGATTTCAGAAAGTAATGATAGATGAACCTTCTGTTGAAGATGCCATCTCCATTTTGCGGGGGTTGAAAGATAGATATGAAACGCATCATCATGTAAGAATTAAAGACGAAGCTATAATAGCCGCAGTTGAATTATCAAATAGATACGTAACAGATCGATTTTTGCCAGATAAAGCTATTGATTTGATTGACGAAAGTGCGGCTAAATTGAGGCTGGAAATGAATTCGATGCCAGAAGAATTGGATAAGTTAGAACGACAAATCAGACAGTTAGAAATTGAGCGCGAAGCTATTAAAAGAGAGAATGATGAAGATAAGTTGAGAGATCTAGGGATTGAAATCAGCAATCTGGCAGTGGAACGAGATACACTAAAGGCAAAATGGAAACAAGAGAAAGAGTTAGTTGAAAAAGTACAAGATGCTAAATCAACCATTGAACAATTAAAGTTGGAAGCAGAGCAAGCTGAGCGGAATGGGGAATATGGCTTAGTAGCTGAAATTAGGTATGGTAAAGTAAAAGAGCAAGAGCAAATTATTCAAGATTTCTCAACCCAATTACAACAGCATACGGAGAAACGGTTATTGAAAGAAGAAGTTGATGCAGAAGATATTGCAGAGAATATTGCAAAAGCAACGGGTATTCCATTAGCCAAAATGTTGCAATCGGAACGGGAAAAATTATTGTATTTAGAAGAAGAACTGCACCAACGCGTAGTAGGGCAAGAAGAAGCTATTACTGCTGTTGCAGATGCGATAAGAAGAAGTAGGGCTGGGTTACAAGATCCTAAAAAACCTATCGGGTCATTTATTTTCTTAGGCACAACAGGCGTTGGTAAAACAGAATTAGCGAAGGCATTGGCAGCGTATTTATTTGCTGATGAATCGATGATGACGAGGATTGATATGAGTGAATACCAAGAAAAACATACGGTATCTCGCTTGGTGGGTGCTCCTCCAGGATATGTTGGTTATGATGAAGGCGGACAATTAACCGAGTCCGTTAGGAGAAAACCATATAGTGTTGTATTACTAGATGAGATAGAAAAAGCACACCCCGATGTATGGAATGTATTATTACAAGTATTAGATGATGGTAGGCTTACTGATAATAAAGGTAGAACCGTAAACTTTAAGAATACGATTATCATCATGACGAGCAATTTGGGAAGTCATTTAATTCAAGATGCATATGAAAATGAAAAAGATGATTTAGTGCATGCAGCAGAAAAAGCAAAACGAGAAGTATTAGGATTGCTAAAGCAAACTATCCGTCCAGAGTTTTTAAATAGAGTAGATGAAATCATCATGTTTGCTCCATTAACAAAGAAAGATATTAGAGACATTGTGCTTATTCAACTGAATCAATTTAAAAAACAAGTGTTAGACAATGGTATTACACTTTCATTTAGTGATTATTTGATTGATTTCTTAATTGATCAGGGCCATGACTTACAGTTTGGCGCTCGCCCATTAAAGCGGTTGATTCAAAAGCAAATTGTAAATGGATTGAGTAAGAAAATACTGGCTGGTGATATTGATAGGACTAAGATGGTATTGGTAGATGTATTTGATGGTATAGTCGTATTTCGAAATGAAGAAAATTGATGTAATTTACTTTAATGAAAAAACGCCCAAGTGTACAATTTGCCGCTCAGCTTCATCAATTTGAGGAGCAAGGGGAGAAAACAGGATGGACTTATTTAATTGTGCCAGGGGAGCTAGCAGAAGAATTGCGCCCTGGTAGTAAAAAATCATTTCGTGTTAAGGGCTTGTTAGATAAATATGCCATTAAAACAGTTGCCGTAATGCCTATGGGTAATGGGGATTTTATTCTTCCTTTTAATAAAGATATGCGACAAGGAACAAGAAAGAAAAAGGGGGCTATGATTGATGTATCTATTTCATTAGATACTGATGATATTGCATTACCAAATGGTTTTGCCGATTGTTTAGTAGATGAGCCTGAAGCAAAAAAATTTTTCGATGATATGCGACCATCACATCGACATTACTTTATAAAATGGATACAGGGTGTTAAGTCAGACGCCGCTCAATCGAAGAGAATGGCTATGGTTATTACAGCGCTTTCAAACAAACAAGATTTTGTTACTATGATCCGTGCCAATAAAAAGCAGTAGGTTGCTACATCTCATTCTTTTGTTTTTTGTTAAAATTTTGTTGTAGAGGCAACGAAATATTTTCGCTGTGTATCTACTTACTCGAACATACTGTTTGCGGATTGCAAGCAGATTCTCCAAAACTTTAATGCAGGAATAATTGGCTCCATGAGCTTGGTATATCCCTATGTTAAAGAAAATTATAGCCAATGAAGCAATACTACCCAAAAACCTCAAACATGAAAAAAACAAACACTTTTTATTTTCTTGCTATTTGCTTAGCGATAGCAACTTTTATTCTTGTTTCTTGTAACAAGAATACATCTTTGGAAAATGCTTCTGGTCAGCAAGCTGTATCGCTTTATTTAACAGACGGTCCAGGATATTTCGATAAGGTTTATGTTGATATTCGTTCTGTTAAGTTATTGGTTGATACAAGTAAGAATACTAGAAGAAATGATACTTGTAATTGGGATAGGTTAGGGAGTGCGCCAACCAAAAGAGATTCTTCTTTAGTATGGGAAGATTTAAATGTTAAAGCAGGTATATATGATATACTTACTTTACGTAATGGGGTAGACACACTGCTTGCCAATAAATCGGTGGTAAAAGGTGCTATACGCTTGATTAGAATTGATATTGGCACAAGTAATAGCTTGGTGAAAGATAGTGTAACCTATCCTTTGAATTTGCCAGCTAGTTTTCCGGGGTATGTATTGGTGAAGTTAAAAGGGCATGAGTTTGATGAATTTCTGCCAAATAGAGCAAGATTGTGGTTAGATTTTGATATCAGCAGATCAATTGTTCAGGAAAGAAATAATCAATTTTATTTGAGACCTTGGATTAGTTTCTTTACGGTAATAAGTACGGCAAGTGTTTCAGGAAAGGTTGTGCCAAACGACGCTAAAGCGGTTGTTACTGTGTTTAATAGTACTGATACTGCTTATGCATTACCTAATAAAGAAGGTAATTTTAAACTACGCGGATTGAAAGACGGCACTTACTCAGTTTATGTTAATGCTTCAAACGGATATATCGACACAACTATTACCGGTGTTGTTGTTAGTAAAACCAAAGAAGCTAAGTTAGGAACGATTACGCTTCGCAAATAGGAAATAGGTTATATATTGGTAACTATGGGGCAGCTTCGCTGCCCCATTTTTTATATCTTTACCCCGTACCCTAAGCAACCAAACATGGCCTCTAACAAACAAGCTGCAATCGGCTTCATTTTTATTACGCTTTTAATTGATGTAATAGGATTTGGTTTAATTATTCCTGTTGCGCCTAAATTAATTGAAGAACTCTTAGGCATAACAGATGTTTCTGTTGCATCTCAATATGGCGGCTGGTTAACTTTTGCCTATGCTATAATGCAGTTTCTCTGTGCCCCCATTTTAGGTAACTTAAGTGATAAATATGGGAGAAGGCCGGTTCTCTTATTCTCCTTATTCGGTTTTGGGATGGATTATCTTTTTGTTTCATTTGCACCTAGTATTGAATGGCTATTTATTGGAAGAATTATTGCGGGTATTACTGGAGCCAGCTTTACTACTGCTTCCGCTTATATTGCAGATATTAGTACTGCGGAGAATAGAGCACAAAATTTTGGCATGATTGGGGCTGCTTTTGGGGTGGGCTTTGTTATAGGGCCTATGCTTGGCGGGTTCTTAGGAGAACTTGGTACAAGGGTACCTTTCTTTGTTGCAGCTGGCTTGGCATTAGCAAATTGGCTATATGGTTATTTTATTTTGCCAGAATCCTTAAGTAAGGATCTCCGCCGACCATTTAGTTGGAAGCGCGCCAATCCACTAGGATCATTACTACAGTTACGAAAATATCCAGCCGTATCAGGTTTAGTAGCTTCATTAATTCTTGTATACCTTGCAGCGCATGCAGTGCAGAGTAATTGGAGTTTCTTCAATATTGAAAAATTTAAGTGGTCGCCGAAGATGATAGGGTTATCACTCGGGTTAGTAGGAGTATTAGTTGGTGCGGTGCAAGGTGGTTTAGTGCGTGTAATTAATCCTAAGATTGGCAATGAGAAAAGTGTTTATATCGGATTGGTATTATATGCAGTAGGGCTATTTCTATTCGCTTTTGCATCTCAGAGTTGGATGATGTTTGCTTTTTTAATTCCTTATTGTTTAGGCGGTATTGCAGGCCCTGCTTTACAATCAATTATATCAGGCAATGTACCTGCCAATGAGCAAGGCGAATTGCAGGGTGCTTTAACTAGTTTAATGAGTGCAACTTCCATTGTTGGCCCAATTATGATGACTAATTTATTTGCTTATTTTACACATTCCACAGCACCTGTATATTTCCCTGGGGCGGCTTTTTTATTGGGAGCTATATTTATGGTAATTAGTGCTGGATGGGCCTATTGGGCTTTGAGAAGAAAAGATATTAAAGTGAATGCATAATAAAATCCCGCCTTAGGGCGGGATCTCACATCCCCCGATGTGCGCTGTGTATTTCCTGATATTGGTTATAGTGTATTTAAAAAATCAATCAATTGCTTTACTGTTTTTTTCTCAGGTGCAATGGTGAATGCTGGAGACGATGAAGCATCCGTAATTGCTTTACTACCTAAATAAAACTGAGTGCCTATTTTAGTGATTGATACTATAGTAAGCGGGGTATTAATGGGTACTTCAGTAGCTGCAAAGGTACGGGAAGCAAAATCTGCTCTTAACGTAATTATAGCTCTCTTGTCTTTTAATACTGCAAATGCGATGGTGTTTTTATTCGTATAATTCGGTGGTAGAATAAGGGATAATTTGGTACGTGCTACAGCGCTATCAATATATCTTCCAATTGCAAACCAACGAAAACTGCGCGCAATAAATTCGTAACCTTTACTAAGGCCAGATTGAGATCCAGGGCCATAATTCCATGTATTTACCCTACCTGTATCTGCATATCTATTCCAAGTAAAAACTGTATCAATACCCCATGAAGGAGCAGGGTTACTTTCAATTCCTGTAAATATGCTCAAATTATTTTTTATATCGCTCGTATCGTTGAAGCGAATTTTGATACCACCGTTTTGTTTTATTCGTACTTCTTGAGAACCACTCGTGGCTTTAATAAAGAAAGTGCCCGTTAGTTCTAATATTCTTTTATTATCTGTAGTGGTGAGTTGTAAAGACCTTAGTAAGTCGCCTTTTGTTTGTAAGCGCGTTATCTGTAGTTTAACTTTATCTGTAACTGATTGACCGTTCATATTCACGCAAGTATTCGCCGGAATAGAAATTTCTAAACCATTTGTAGAACGTAATGTGTCGGCTATTGTTGGGTTAAATTCACCTATAAAAACTTCGGGGGCTGTTGAATCTGTTATAGCATTTACAGATGCTGAAAATGGAATAACCCTCGTCCAAACCGTATCATTCATGGCATTTCCACTATACAATACAAAACTATCAGACGATAAATCTTTCTGGCAGGCACTAAGCGCTGCGAGTGAAATGATTAATGATAGTTGTAAAATTCTTTTCATGTGGTTGTTCTATACTTTAATAAGATGCACTAGTAATTGTTTTTGTTGCCTAGCGACTATTTAAGTTAAACCTTAAGCCTACAGCTAATCCGCCAATAGTGAATCGCTGATTAAATGGGGCATTATTTGTAGTAGTATTACCTATATTATATCTTACAAATGGCTCAGCAAAAATATAGGTACTATAGTTTATTTTCTTCGCAATTGAAATGCTGCCATATAAGCCTAAACCAATATTATTCTTATAAACATTTTCAGTAGCTGTTTTTGTGATAGGCACTGCCGTTAAAGAGGTATCCAATATTACGCCTTGATACCATGAACTTAGGTTTACAATAACACCAGCATTTATACCAATACTCAAGTCATCGTTTCCAAAACGATAGCCCATAATCACTGGAATATCTATACTGCGATATCTATTTTTAACCGTATTATTTTTAAAGCCAATTTGCTGCAATGTACTGGTATCGCGTACTATCACGGTATCGCCAGGCGCACGAATAATGGTTCTTACAGATACAACAGTAGTAGTTCGTACTTCATTCTCAGTTCTATACGTAAATTTTTCATTTACTTGTGTATACTGCAATCCTGTTTTTAACAGTAAACGATCATTTAATGGCTTTACGATATTAAAACCTGCGGTAAAACCAATACCTGCCTTCTCACTACTATCCTTCTTGGCCATATAAGCAGGTGAAGCTGTATTAGCACTAATAGATTTTATACCATAATTAGGGCCAGCAAAAACTTCTAAATCCCAATCGGGGTTTATGGTTTTTCTATCCGATGGACAAATAACCACATTCTTAATACCGCTTGTATGGTTATTATCACTGATTGTTTTTTCGTTGAAGCCTTTGAGCGATTTTTTATTTTGAAAGAAGTAAGCGCCATTTTCTCTTTTTGTAGCGGTATATTCATCTTCGTAGTTGGAGATAGTCAAATTATTTTGAAGATTTAATAAACTTTCTTCTTGTTGTTTATTATTAAAAGTACGCGGTATAGCGTTGATGCCATTATAAACCGATTGTTGTGCTGAAGCTTTAGATAAGTTTAAAGAATTATTGGCTGAAGAAAATGCTTTTTCATTATTTGTACTACTTGGTGCAGTAATCGTATTACTTGCTTCACCCTTTGGTGAATTATCCTGCGTAACAACAATACTATTTTCTTTATTATTAGTTGGTTGTTGTTGATTGGTTGAGGTTTCAACTGATTCGTTTTGTAAACGCTGGTAATACAAATAAGCAGAAACGGTGCCTGCTAAAATTAATAATAGGATAGAAGCGGCTACCATACCTGCACGTGGCAATAAAAAGAAAAATCGTCGTTTGTCTTCTTCTTCCTCAGGCTTCACTTTATCCCACATATTTGCTGGAACGGGTGCTATATAATCTACTAAACGATCTTTTACAAATGCATCAAAATGCTTTGTTTCTTCAGGAATAATGGCCGTACTAATATGATCCCAAAGATGAGATGGCGTTGTTGTACTATAATTATCGAAGGTGTGTTTTACAAATCCGTCGAAGGCAGCTTCATTAGTGGGATTGTATTGGGCGTGTAATTTATCCCATAAACCTTCTGGAATTGGTGCAGTATAGTTGGCTAACTTACCCTTTATTATATCGTCGAAAATTGGCTCCATTATGGCTATACTGCAACTCTTTGTAATTGAATAATCTGGCTTTGTAATAGTTTTCTTGCTTTAACTAATTGGCTTCGTGACGTGCCAGGTTGAATATGTAGCATATCTGCAATTTCTTCGTGACTATAGCCTTCAATCACACTTAAGTTAAAAACCATTCTATATCCTTCCGGAAGTTGGCTAATAAGTTTAAGTAAATCTTCTTCACCAATATGGCTATAGGCCACTGCATCAACCTGTGGATTATGAGGGCTACTATCTTCAATTTCCTTGAAACTCATTTTTTTGCGCTCTAAATGCCTTATAGCTGTATTCACAACAATTCTTCTTATCCACCCTTCAAATGAGCCCTCAAACTTAAATTGACCGATATATTGGAAAACCTTTATAAAGGCATCTTGTAACATATCTTCTGCCTCCATACTATCTTGTGCATAACGTAAACATACCCCCATCATTTTATTGGCATGCTTTTCAAAAAGTATACGCTGGCAATGGGGCTCTTGCCGAATACAGCCTTTAATGAGTTCGTGTTCTGTCACGAATGATTAATTTACTAGTTGTTAATAAGATACTAAAGCAATAGGTTTTGCTGCCTCAATAGCGTTTAAGCAGGCATAAAATACAAAAAACCGCGAGATTTCTCGCGGTTTTTGAGTGATATAATAAATAATTATAATATTAAAAACTGATCATGGATATAGTCGACGACTTTTACTAGGCTATTGGTTTCTTTAAATACTTTTAATTGCCTATCGGCTCCTGTGCCATGTTGAAATATTTTTTCGATATTTTGGCTAATTACTTCTCGGCTCCCTAAATGATCTACTACATCATCCACAAAGTCCATTAATTCATATATGAGTGATTTTGTTTCTACTTCGGCCTCCTTACCAAAATCAATTAATGAACCCTCAATGCCATACCTACTTGCCCTCCATTTATTTTCATTCAGTAATGAGCGCTGGTAAATCATATAGTTCATATTCTGGCTTCTGAGCTTATATATCTTGGCGCAAATGGCTTGGAATAATGCAGCAATAACCATGGTTTCATTAATGGTCATGGGTACATCACAAATTCTGAATTCAACTGTGTTAAAGAAAGGATGCACACGTAAATCCCACCAAATTTTCTTTGCATTATCAATGCAATTTGTTTTGATTAGCAGATTCACATAATTTTCATACGCTTCAAAACTTTCAAAATAATCGGGTATACCTGTACGTGGAAATTTATCAAATACTTTGGTTCGGAAAGATTTGTAGCCTGTTTCGCGCGATTCCCAAAAAGGAGAGTTGGTACTCAGTGCATACACATGAGGTAGAAAGTAACGAGCTGTATTGGCTATATGAATGGCCATCTTACGGTCTTCCATGCCCACATGCACATGTAAGCCGAAAATTAAATTACTTCTTGCAGCTTCTTGCAATTCATTTACAATTTGATTATACCGAACATGATCGGTTATCAACTGATTTTCCCAATGACTAAAGGGGTGTGTACCAGAAGCGCCTACCCACAACCCAAGCTGGCCAGCTATTTCGGAGATATTGCCGCGTAGGCCTGCTACATCTTTAAAAGCTTCGTGTATATCTTTGCATATATCAGTGCCTACTTCTACTACTGCCTGGTGCATTTCGGCTTTCACTTTATCTTTCAATAGGTTTTGACCGAGTAGTACTATTTGCTGCTCATGACTTTTCAATTCCCGCGTTTGCGGATCTAGCACCATATATTCTTCTTCTACACCTAATGTAAAATGCTGATAACTGATATTTCCCATGTGTTCAAATACTCAAATGAATTAATACAATTTACTACCTGCGCTACTGCGTTTTATATACTCTCCCCACGTAAGGTTATCGGCACCCTCTTTTTGATTTTGTGCTTTCTCTATCGCAAATGTGGCAGCCGTTTCAACTACCCAGTCAAAATTTTCCTGTCCAACACTTTTTAGATCCGCATCTGGTGCAGGGTTACAAAAATCAATGGCATATGGCACACCATCACGCAGTGCTAACTCAACTGTATTGAAATCATACCCTAAATATTTATTGATGCGTAGCACAATGTCTGTCATCATAGCCAACTTCTCTTGAGAAGGTTTAAAATCGGCTACATAACGCAAGTGGTGTGGGTTACGAGGCTCATAGTTCATGATGCGTACATATTTACCGCCGATACAATAGCAACGATAATATTCTTCGAAAATAATTTCTTCTTGCAATAACATCACTAACTGTTCTGTTTCTGCATGCTTCTCGAAGAAGTCGTTCATATCTGTAAGCTTGTATACATTTTTCCATCCGCCACCTGCAAATGGCTTCATATAAGCCGGGAATCCAACATATTTAAAAATACCTTCCCAATCGAGTGGATACGATAAGTTGCTAAATGATTGTTCAGAAGTATCCGTAGGTAAATCGCGAGAGGGGAGGATAACTGTTTTTGGAACCGGTACATCTATTTTTGTGGCCAAACAATTATTAAAAAATTTCTCGTCTGCACTCCACCAAAAAGGGTTGTTAATTACCGCTGTGCCACATAGTGCTGCATTTTTGAGGAAGGCGCGATAAAATGGTACATCCTGACTAATTCTATCTACAATTACGGCATAACCGCTACTTTCTCCCTGCATTACCTTATCTATTTTTACAGGCTCCGCAACAATGCCGGGAATATTTTTACTGTTAATACGTTCTACAAATGCGTTGGGGAAACTTCTTTCCTGGCCGAATAGAATACCAATTTTTTTCATAAAGGGAAGTTTGTTGTTCAATTGTAATATAGGTTATAATTAAAGAGAAACAAAAAAGTTGATTTCTTTTTATGTTTATCAAATTACTACATTTGAAACCATGGTAAAACAGGGAGCATCCAAAACCGCTACAATATTAGTAGAACAGGTTATTATTCAATCGGAGTATTTAGAGCGGGAAGTGATCTTCGATGCCTATTTGCCCGCAAATATTAGTAAGCCCGAGCATATAAGCCTTTTATTGATCAATGATGGACAAGACCTGCCCAAAATGCCTTTTGAGGAGATACTGGGGGGCTTGATAGCGGAAAAAGCAATTGAACCATTGATTTGTATTGGTATTCATTGTGGTGCAGATCGCAAGTTAGAGTATGGTACTGCCTATTCATCTGATTTTAAAAATAGAGGTAGTAAGGCCGGGTTATATACAAAATTTTTATTAGATGAGTTAATGCCATTCATTCGAAAAAGGTATCATACGCCTTCGTTCAAAGACAAGTCGTTTGCAGGATTTTCATTGGGGGCTTTAAGTGCATTAGATATTACCTGGAATCATGCCAGTGAATTTAGGAAAGTAGGCATTTTTAGTGGGTCGTTATGGTGGAGAAGAAAAGCCTATGAAGATGGGTATGATGAAGAGCAAGATCGATTAATGCACCTGCAAATACGCAAAGGAAGCTTTCAGCCCTGGTTACAATTTTTTATTGAGTGCGGTAAACTAGATGAAACAGCCGATAGAAATAAAAATGGTGTTATAGACGCTATTGACGATGCGCTCGATTTAATTGTAGAATTGAAGGCAAAGGGTTATACGGACGATCATATCCATTATTTAGAATTGGAAGAAGGAAAACATGATGTTGAAACATGGGGAAAGGCTTTTCCTGAATTTTTAAAATGGGGGTGGGGGGTGGTTAAGTAAATAAGTAGCTAAGTAAATAAGTTTATAAAGCGTCACCCTGTCCGCCGCGGCGGAGTCGAAGGGTAAAAACAAAAAATCCCGTTCGCCATGGCGAACGGGATTTTTTTATGATTATTATCATTGATCTTTTAGAAAATATAACGGATACCGAATTGTGCCTGCCAAACATCAATTAAGCTAGTACCTTTTCTAGTAGTAGTGTAATTGAGGCTATTGTTTACACGATTCATTCTAAATGTTGGGATACCATTGGCATCTATACCCGCTGCAGCTAAAGGCTGCGTAGTATTAAATGCATATCCAACACCAGATTTAGGGCTAATTAAATTACCAAAGTTGAAAATATCAGCTCTTAATTGAATGGTGTGACGGTTCTTACCAATATTCGTAAATAAATCAAGTTGAGCAGAGAAGTCCATTCGAACTACATAGGGTAACAAAGCCCCATTTCTCTCAACAACTTTACCACGATTCTTACTCAAATATGCGTCTTGGTTAATGAATGCATCAAATGCATCTTTTTGTTGTTGAACAGTAAATGCAGGTGATGAACCACTTGCTGCAATGGGTAAGAAATTCATCTCATCCTGATTGCGAGGTACATACATTAAATCATTACCAGTTACATTATCACCATTCATGTCTCCACTATAGGTAAAGCTATAACGACCTTGGTTCTGCGACTGACCGAATAATGATAAGGTTAATGCAGAGAATTTACTGAACTCAATTTTGTAATTCACATTACCGATTACACGGTTACGGATTTCATTATCTGAAATAGAGATATCTGGTTGGTTATTACCTCTAACACTTTGAATAGCATTCCAAGAACTAGCTGCAATTGAACCTGGGCTCATGAAATCGCGTGCTTTAGTAAATGTATAAGCAACCATCCAACCTAAACCTTTTGCACGTACTGGTTTCTGAATTTGGAAAGTAGCAGCTACTGAACCTCCGAAAGGTCCGCTATACATTTGAATAGCATCTGTTACGTTTGGATTAATGCGGATGGCATTATTCAAAGCAGTGCCAGATAATAATCCTGTTGCGCCCATTCCTGGAAAACGAGGGCGTTGATCTGGACCATTAAAATTAGCAGTGGCACTACGAAGATTAGCATTGTAGTAGCCAATATTTGATATGCTTTGTGTGAAGATTACTTCTCCAGTTGCGATGATATCTTTATATACTTTTTGGTCAACGGCTAAGTTTGCTCTAAACACTTGCGGGAACCTGAAAGATGCTTCAGTTGTTGCGATATTATAGGAAGACGCAGGGTTACCTGGGTTTGGCGCATAGCTAGGATAGCTAGATGGCGTTCTTGGATTGAAAGGATA
>JBDKJW010000002.1:0-33955 GCA_039796395.1 Bacteroidota bacterium | reverse complement strand
GGAAACGGTGTACAAGTCGCCTTTATAACTAAAAACTATCGTTGAACCATCAGGTGAAATAGCTGGGTAGCGCATCCACAATGCGTTGTTTTGTGCAAAGCTCCCATAAGCAATAAAGAGGGAAATACATACTATAGTAATTTTTTTCATAAAGCACCTATTTTTGATACTATTAAAGATAGTAGCCAATGCAACAAAATTTGAAGAATGGTTGGGTACAATGGCAACCCCCTTACCGATTGTGCCATTTAATAGTGCAAAAGATCGTTTGTTGCTGATGAACTTTACGAATACAAACACTGGTTTAAGCGAAGAGATAGTGCAGGATATTAGCCTATTTACTCATTACCTAGATACTACTTTACGTAGCGCCAAAGCGATATACGGCATCGGTGGTTATAATGAGTTAAGAACAGTTTACAGCAGAAGTGAAGTTTTTAAAGCGGTAGATGGAGTGGAACCAAGAAGATTACACTTAGGGATAGATATTTGGGGAGCTACGGGTACTGAAGTGATGGCACCTATCGAAGGTAGAGTGCATAGTTTTGCCTTTAATAAACAGTATGGCGATTATGGTGCTACTATTATAGTAGAACACAAAATTGACAATGATAGTTTTTATAGTTTATATGGGCATCTTTCGTTGCGAGATATTGAAAAAATTCAAGTGGGTGATATTATTCAACAACAACAAGTATTTGCGCATTTTGGTGTACCGGAAGAGAATGGTTATTGGCCACCACATTTGCACTTTCAACTAATTTTAGATATAGGAAATTATAAAGGCGATTACCCGGGCGTTTGCGCTTTTTCTGAAAGGGAAAAATATTTGGCGAATTGTCCTAATCCAGATTTGCTCATTGATATGATGAGGTATGCGCAGTAAAGAAGTTTTTTCTTTTTCTTTCACTTACCCTTAGTACTTTCGAAAAACATGGAAGCGAATAACCCCATATTTGGTGCTGCAGATAAAGAATTTGAAAATAGTATCCGGCCGGCCGCTATTAATGATTTTTCTGGACAAGCACAGCTTATTGAGAATTTGGTAATTTTTATAAAAGCAGCTCGTTTGCGTGGAGAAGCCTTGGATCATGTGCTTTTTCATGGCCCTCCTGGTTTAGGTAAAACCACTTTAAGTAGAATTGTAGCGAATGAATTGGGGGTTAATATCAAGGAAACTTCTGGCCCCGTAATTGAGAAGCCTGGAGATTTAGCAGGCCTACTTACCAATCTTCAGCCCAATGATGTTTTATTTATCGATGAAATACATCGATTGAGTACAGTGGTAGAAGAATATTTATACGCCGCCATGGAAGATTTTAAAATCGATATTATGATCGATAGCGGCCCCAATGCACGCAGTATTCAAATTAACTTGAATCCTTTTACATTGGTAGGCGCAACTACAAGAAGTGGATTGCTTACAGCCCCTTTGCTTTCACGTTTTGGCATTAAATCGCGATTAGAATATTATACAGCAACCATGCTTGAAAAAATAATACTACGCAGTGCTGCCATTTTGCAAACCAATATTACAGCCGATGCAGCAGCAGAAATTGCAGGCAGGAGTAGGGGCACTCCTCGTATAGCCAACGGTTTATTGCGTAGGGTTAGAGACTTTGCACAAGTATTAAATGATGGAAAAATTGATATTGGGATTACGCAACATGCATTAAAAGCATTGAATGTAGACGCACATGGACTGGATGAAATGGATAATCGTATCCTTTCAGCTATCATTAATAAGTTCAAAGGCGGACCAGTAGGTATAACCACCATTGCAACAGCTGTGGGCGAAGAGCCCGGCACTATTGAAGAAGTATATGAACCTTTCTTAATTCAAGAAGGTTTTTTGCAGCGCACACCCCGTGGTAGAGAAGTAACCGCTAAAGCATATAATCACCTAGGGTTAGCTCAGGGCGGTAAAGAGAGAGAATTGTTTAGTTAATCTTCAATCTGGTTCGCCAAGGCGTATTTAAACTGATTTATTTATGCTTATCTGAGATTCCAGATTGAAAATTGTAGATTGAAGATTTCTATGGCGCCACTAACCTAAAGCCATTCCCATGAATGTTCACAATCTCAATCGCTGTATCTTCCTTTAAATACTTGCGTAGTTTGGCGATGTAAACATCCATACTCCGGCCATTAAAATAAGTGTCGCTACCCCATATTTTTTTCAATGCACGCTCACGAGGTAATAAATCATTTTTATGCTCAGCAAGCATTTTTAGTAATTCATTTTCTTTCGGAGAAAGCACTTGGGTATGATCTGCTTTTTTAAGCTCACGTAGTTTTGGGTTGAAATGATAAGAACCTAAATCGAATTCAATATTCTCACTAATTCTATTTTCTTCTTCATTTCTTTTTAATATAGCCCTAATTTTTAATAGTAACACCTCACTATCAAAAGGCTTGGTGATATAATCATCGGCGCCTAATTTATAGCCCTGAATAATATCTTCTTTCATGGTTTTTGCACTCAAGAAAAATAAAGGCACATCGGGGTCAATATCCCTAATTTCTTCTGCCAATGTAAAACCATCCATATTAGGCATCATTACATCTAGCAAGCAAATATCAAACTTCTCCCTTTGAAAAGCAGCTAATCCCAAACGGCCATCGCGCTCCAATATAACATCAAATTCATTGAGTTCGAGGTAGTTTTTTAATACCATTCCGAGGTTAGTATCATCTTCACAAAGGAGTATCTTATATTGTCTTTTATCTTCCATGCGTATAATTTGTATCAAATAAAGATAATTTAACAACGGCGAACAACCAATAGTGTTCAATCTTTTGTTAAAATAGGTTGAACTTCTATTTTAACAGCCCATTCCCTTTTCCTATTTTGTGTAAAATAAATTCAGATGGCAAATTCAGAAGCATTTATCAGCGCGGTAAAAGCGGGTTATAGCTTTAAAGGCGAACAAGTAAAAATGGGGGTAGGTATGCTGGATGGGGCTGTGGTAACCGGGGCGGATATTATGATGCCATTGAAAACACTGAATAGGCACGGATTGATTGCTGGTGCTACGGGTACAGGCAAAACCAAAACCTTGCAGGTAATGAGTGAGTGCCTGAGCGATAACAGTGTACCTGTATTATTGATGGATATAAAAGGTGATTTGAGTGGGATTGCTGCGGAAGGGTCTATAAACGATAAATTAAAAGATCGATACAGTAAACTGGGGCTGGAATATAAGCCTGTTGCATACCCGGTTGAACTAATGACACTGAATAATAGTAAAGGTGTAAAATTGAGAGCAACAGTAAGCGAATTTGGTCCGGTTTTATTAAGTAAAATACTCGGACTCAATGATACCCAAGGCGGCTTAGTAGCCATGATTTTTAAGTATTGCGATGATAATGCGATGCCTTTACTTGATCTGAAAGATTTTATTAAAGTATTACAATATATTGGCGCAGAAGGTAAGGCCGAATTGGAGAAAACCTATGGCAAAATATCTACTACCTCAACAGGCACTATTCTCAGAAAAGTAGTAGAGCTGCAACAACAGGGGGCAGATACTTTTTTTGGAGAAAAGAGCTTTGAGATTGATGACCTTATGCGTATTGCCGACGATGGACGAGGAATGATCAATATTTTGCGTGTAACTGATATGCAAGATAAACCTAAGCTCTTCTCCACTTTTATGTTGCAACTCTTAGCTGAATTATATGCTACTTCTCCGGAGGAAGGAGATTTGGATAAACCCAAGCTCGTACTCTTTATAGATGAGGCGCACTTAATATTTCAAGAGGCGTCGGATGCTTTAATGCAGCAGTTAGAAACAGTTATTAAACTTATTCGCTCAAAAGGTATTGGTATCTTCTTTTGTACCCAGAATCCTCAAGATATTCCGGCTTCTATTTTAAGTCAGTTAGGCTTAAAAATTCAACACGCATTACGTGCTTTTACCGCAGCCGATCGTAAAACAATTAAACAAGCAGCTGAGAATTTTCCTGAAACTGAATTTTATAAAACAGACGAACTGCTTACCCAGCTTGGTATTGGTGAAGCTTTTGTAACCCTTCTCAATGAAAAAGGTATTCCAACACCATTAATTCATACGATGCTTTTAGCACCAAAGAGTAGGATGGATATTCTGTCTGATACTGAAATTGACAATATCACCGCAAAAAGCAAATTAGCAGCCAAATACAATCAGGTAACTGATACCGAAAGTGCCTATGAAATATTAAATGCTAAGTTAGCTGCTGCGCAAGAGAAATCAGCTGAAGCAGCTGAAGAAAAAGCTAATACTAAAGCTAGTAAAAAAGAAGAAAGCTTTTTTGATAATCCTATTGTAAAACAGGCGGGACGAACAGCTGCTAGTATTATTACAAGAAGTTTATTAGGTGCATTGGGTTTAGGGGGAAGAACAACAAGCAAAAAACGCTAACTCAATTCCATTGGATATCTCCATCATCATTGATGATCAGCTTGTTTTCGGATTGTAAAAAGTATAGTACTTCCCAAACAGTATTACTGCTATGCGGTTGAAGTAGGTTAACTACTTGATCAATGTTTTTTTCCCGTAAATCCTTGATGCGTGTTTCTATCTCGGTAAAGGTTTTACTATTTATTCCTTTTTTCTTTTTTGCTAAACAATTATCACAAAGGCCACAATCTTTTCTTTCGGTATCTCCAAAATAATTGCCAATAAAATTGCTTCTGCAAGTAGTAAGTTTAGTAGCATATTGAATAATGGTATCAATTCGTTCTTGGTACCTTTTCTTTCTGGCTAAATAAGCGTCTTGCTGTATATGCAAATACTGCGCTGGTGCTCTATTGAATAAAAATCGAATTTGCGGTGTATCTTTTTTGGGTAGGTATTCGATGATACCCATATGGGCTAATTGCCCTAACTCACTAGTAATTTCAGCAATATCTTTCTTTAAACTTTTGGCAAGAATAGACTCATAAATAGAAGCCCGATCATGAAATATACCTTCATAATTCCTCAGTAAGGCTTTTATTAATGGTTCTAGCATTGTATTACTCTTTTCAAACTGTTCTAGCATATTTCTATCACAAGAGAAATTGACTTGCGACGGTAAAAAAATATTTTCTGTAAACTGAATATGTCCTTCTTGCTCTAATACTTTCAATACATTCATTACAATTACTGCTTCTAACCTAAATCTTTTAATAAAAATGCTAAAATCAAAATCGTAATACAATCCTTCTCCATTGCCAACCGGAATCTGTAAAAAATCTGCAATGGCTTGATATACCTCTCTGATCAATTTGATGGTTGGAAATTTGCGTTGCGCATTCTTCATTAATTCTATAATATCCCTCTGCTGATATAATAATACGGCATACGCTCTTTTGCCATCTCTTCCTGCTCTTCCTGCTTCTTGGTAATAGTTCTCTAAACAGTCGGGCATATCATGATGAATAACCGTTCTTACAGCTGATTTATCAATACCCATTCCAAATGCATTAGTACAAACCATCACCCGAATTTTACCATCAATCCAAGCTTGTTGTTTTTGTTCTCTTACATCTTGCGCTAAGCCGGCATGATAATAATCGGCCGTTATACCTATGGCCAATAGTGTTTCAGCTACTTTTTTTGTTTGCCTTCGATTATTACAATATACTATGCTTGTTCCACCTACTTTCTGCAATATGTCAATAATCTTATTGGGTTTACTCTCTACTAAAAAATTGCTGTAGGAAATATTAGGTCGCTCAAACGATTGACGAAATACGGCTGTTGCTTGTAGTTCTAGTTTAGCAATAATATCCGCTTGCACCAATGGTGTTGCCGATGCGGTAACAGCAATTAAACAAGCTGTTGGGAGTAGTTTTTTTATGGCTGCAATCCGCAAGTAAGGTGGGCGAAAATCATACCCCCATTGCGATATACAATGTGCTTCATCAATTACAATTAAACGAATGGATAATGCAGGTAAGACCTCTAAAAATAAACTACTCTCTAGCCTTTCTGGTGAGCAATACAAAAACTTGTACCTACTATCAGCAACATCCTGTACTATTTTTCTTACCTCACTTGTTTTCAAGCCACTATGAATAGCCACTGCAGCAATACCTTTTTTATTTAGGGAAGTAACCTGATCGCGCATGAGGGCAATTAATGGACTAATTACCAAACATGTTCCCTCCATTAATAAACCAGGTATTTGAAAGCATACCGATTTACCGCCCCCTGTGGGCAATAAGGCCAATGTATCATTGCCTGCTAAAACAGATTCAATAATCTCTGCCTGTTGGGGTCGAAAAGCGGAATGACGCCAGTATTGTTGTAATATTTGAATGGGTGTACTCAAGTAGTAGACACAACTTTCTTAAAATTAAGCCGAACTGAGTTAATAGCCAATACAACATCACTCAAACCCATTACCAATGCCCCAACCGTTGGGGTTAACAACCCAAATGCAGCAATAGGTATTGCTACTACATTATAGATTAAAGCCCAAAATAAATTTTGTTGAATCGTTAAATAAGTATGTTTACCAATACCCAATGCTAATGGCAAATTTTTTAAGCCATTATTCATTAATACCAGTTCAGCACTCTGCAGCGCAATTTGTGAAGCATCACTAAGTGATACCCCAACTGTTGCTTTAGCTAATGCTGGCGCATCATTAATGCCATCACCCACCATGGCAACTGGTGATTGACTATTTAAAGTGGTAATTTTTTCCATTTTTTCTGCTGGACTTACTTCTGCATACACTTCATCAATACCCAATACACCAGCAACTTGATTGCATTTTTCTTTTCTATCTCCACTTAATAGAATAGTTCGTATTTGTTGATTTTTAAAATATTGGATCACAGATGCAGCTTCGGGTCTTATTTCATCTGCTAAATCTATCCATCCTAAAATACTATCATCTTTTAATAGATACATGGAATGCGGTGTGCCTTCTTGAGAAGTTGGTAATCCTTTGTGCGAAACAATTTTAAAAATGCTTCCATCTTTGCTTTCAGCTCTCACCCCTAAACCTTTAAGCTCTTCAGCTTTAACGAAACGGATCGGATCTTTATGCTTCCATGCTATTGTGATTGCTTTTGCTAATGGATGTGCTGAAAATTTTTCAAGCGAATAAACGATCTGTTTGAAACTAGCTTCACCCAATTCCTTGCCATTTTCAGTGAGTTCAAATTGGGTAATCACAAAATTGCCTGTGGTGAGTGTACCAGTTTTATCAAAAACAACAGTTTTTATATTTTTAAATAACTCTAGTGTTTTTGTTTGTTTAAAAAGAATGCCATTTCGCGCAGCTCTGCCCAGTCCAACAGCAATAGCTGCAGGTGTAGCTAAACCCATAGCACAGGGGCAAGCAATTACTAAAATGGCGATACTTCTCAATAAACTAACTGAAAAGCTTTTATCTGCCACAAAATAATTAATGCCTAAACTTATTATAGCAATACCAATAACCACAGGCACAAAAACCGCACTAATTTTATCAGCTAGTAATTGCACAGGTGGTTTTTCCGTTTGTGCATTTTTTACGAGCTGTAAAATATTACCCAATACAGAGTCTTTACCAACGGCTGTTATATAGGCTTTCACACTACCATCCGTTACAATACTGCCACCAATTAAAAGATCATTCATTTGTTTTTGTATAGGAATAGCTTCACCTGTTATTACTGCTTCATTTACGGCTACTTCGCCCGATAAAATCTTACAGTCCATCGGCACAGCTTCTCCTGTACGAATCAGAACAAGATCTCCTGTTTTAAGTGTAGTACTTTCAACAGGAAAAATATGTTCTTGATGTTGCTCATCATAAGCAATCATATTAGCCATTGTTTTTTGCGATCGAATCAATTGCTGTAGTGAGCGCTGGGTAGTTTCAACCGATTTATCTTCCAACCAATTACCTAAAAAAACGAGTGTAATAATGGTAGCAGTTGTTTCATAAAACATAAACTGCGCTGCTTGGTGTGTAAATGTTCCATACAAACTATAACCCAACGATGCAATGGCACCTAGTACAATAAGTACATTCATATTAGGTATCCCTTTTACTAAACTGTTCCAGGCGCTTCTTCCAAAATAATCCATACCCACCATAAAAACTGGCATGGTTAATCCGAGTTGAATCCATGGATTCATCAGCCAATGGATATGAACACTGGGTATCATGTGTAACATTAAAGGCAAGGTAAATACGGCACAAAAAATGAATCGATGTAAATGATTGCCTAAAAATTTCTTTTTTACAACTTCGCCGGTTTCTTTTACCGGATAGCCTAAACTTGATAACCCTTTTTTGATATCTGCAAGCGGACTATCTGTTGATTGTATAAAACTGGCATCACCCCCTAAAAAATTTACTTTTACTTCAGTTAATCCCTTGTCTTTTAAAAAACGTTCTACGGTAAGCGCACAATTGGTGCAACTCATTCCAGTAATTTCCAAATTCACTTTTTCCATAAAATCCTTTGTACAAAATTACAAAAGCCCCAACACTACTAATTTTCGAGATTGGGATATTATATCATTTGCTTCGAATTATCTTTGCTGCATGGATGCAATTTTTGGACTAGCACAAACAGAAGTAGTAGCGGCAGCACTATGGAAAGAGGCTAAAAGTAAGAAGATATGGGCTTTTGATGCACCTATGGGAGCTGGTAAAACAACCTTTATACATGCACTGTGCAATCATTTGGGAGTAATTGATGCTGTGGCTAGTCCTACTTATGCTATTATCCATGAATATAGCGCTGGAATAGTTCCTGTTGTTTATCATATGGATTGGTATCGATTAAAAGACGAAGAGGAGGCTTTAGATGCTGGCATAGAAGACATTATTAACAGTGGAAACCTTTGTTTAATTGAATGGCCTGAAAGAGCCATCGGATTACTTCCAACAGATACGCTATACTTGGGTATTGAAATACTGGATGAACAAACTCGTAGGATATTTACTAAATGAGTAACTTCAAGGTTCAACCAATACAATGGCTAGTTCAAAACCCAGTATCAGTCCGTCATTATTGTACGAAACATTAGAAGAAACCCTTGACGTAAAAGCAGAAGGGGCTAAGTTGCATATAGGTATTCCAAAAGAAATTGCATTTCAAGAAAATAGAATTGCCCTCACGCCCGATTCTGTTGGGGTATTAGTAGCTAACGGACATCAAGTTACCGTAGAGCATAAGGCAGGAGAGGGAAGTCATTATGCAGATAAAGAATATGCAGAAGCAGGCGCAAACATCGTATATGAACGAGAAAAAGTATTCCAATGCCCCATTCTTGTTAAGAGTGCCCCACCTGTTGACGAAGATTTGCCATTAATTCAATTGAATCAAACCATTATATCTCCCATTCATCTTTCTGCATTAAAGAAAACATATATTGAAAAGATGATGGAGAAGCGCGTTACCGCGCTTAGTTTCGAAAATTTTAAAGATGCAAGCGCTACCTATCCGATCGTACGAAGTATGAGTGAAATTGCCGGAAGTGCGGTAATGCTAATTGCCGGACAATACCTCAGTAGTTTTAATAACGGGAAAGGCGTTTTGTTAGGGGGTATTAGTGGTGTACCGCCAACAAAAGTGGTTATCATTGGGGCAGGTATTGTAGGTGAGTTTGCAACACGTAATGCGTTAGCATTAGGTGCATCGGTAAAAGTGTTTGATAATAATGTATATCGCTTAAAGCAACTACAAAATAATTTAGGGCAGCGTATCTGGACGAGCGTGCTTGAACCCCGCATGTTGGCTAAACAATTAAAAACATGTGAAGTGGCAGTAGGTGCATTGAGTAATGAATTTGGTAGAGCACCAGTAGTAGTTACCGAGGAAATGGTAGCAGCTATGCGCCCCGGTAGTATTATTATTGATGTAGCGATAGATAGAGGTGGTTGTTTTGAAACCAGTGAACTCACTTCTTATGAGCATCCTATTTTCATGAAACACGATGTAATACACTATTGTGTACCCAATATTCCCAGTGGCTTTGCGCGTACAGCTAGTCAGGCAATTTCTAATGTGCTTATGCCTTTATTAATTGAAATTAGTGATGAAGGTGGGGTAGAAGAAATGGTATGGCATAATTTTAACCTGCGCGAGGGTATCTACTTATTTAAAGGCTCTCTTACCGATTTTTATATTAGTCAGAAATTCGACCTTAAATTCACTGATTTGAATTTGTTAATTGCGAGTAGGAGGTAGTTTGCTATCTCACACGAATTGCCTCCCCTGTTGGATATGTTGGCTGATATGAAACCCCAAGTAGTTTTGCTATTGTTTGTGCAATCTGTTTTTGGAATAACTGTGTATGTTCGTTTCTAACTCCTTTGGGCTCAATACCGGCACCTATTGCAGCCATCCAAATTTCATTACTACCTGCTGTGCGACTGCCGTGGCTCGTCCACTCCGACTTTATTTTATCGCCCCTTCCATGATCTGTTGTAATAAGTAAAGTGGTTTTGTCTTTATAAAATGGATCCGATTGTATTTGTTGCCAAATAGCGGCAATCCATGCATCTACCTGATGCGCAGCATCTAAATAGGAACGATATTTTCCGGCATGTGCCCATTCATCTGTTTCTCCATAAGCGATATATAAAAACCGCGGGTGCTTATTTTGCAATGCATCCATGGCCGCATAATGTGTAAATACGTCTAAACATTCTTCTTCCCCAAATGGTTTATAGCTATCCTGCTTCATGCTATTGATAAGCTGTTCTTGCATGGTAGGCTTATTGCCTCCCAATTTATCAAAAGCTGAAATAACGGGTATACCTGATCTTTTTTCATTCAATATTCTATCAAAAGCATCCCATGCACCAAATGCCATTACTTTATTTTTGAAATTTGGAAGTTGATGTAAATACTCGGGTAAAGTAATATTCGGGTTGGGCGCGTACTCATTTGAATTAATCAATGTATCGGCATAGCCACTTAGTATTTCATTATAGCCAGGATAACTAAACCAATAGGGGTTGGCTACTTGCATATTATTTCCTACTTCTCTATTGCCAAATAATTGTCCTTTTGCAGCTATTTCATGCCAAATAAATGGGAGTATTTTTTTTCTACTTTCCATTTTATTGGTTGCGTAATAACGATTATAAATACCTGCACTATCACCTTCATTGAACTTTTTATTATTGGCAATAGCGGTATCTAATCCTTTATAAAATTCTTGCCAACGAAACCCATCGGTAGTTATTAAAATAATATGCTGAGATTCTTGTGCATGTAGCTGCATGCAAAATAAGAAGAGAATAAAAGTTAGTTTTTTCATTTATAATCAGATAGGTTGATACGATGTTTGCAAAAAGCAATTTCTGCTTCTTCATTGCTACAAACGATTACCAATTTATGGTTAGTATATGCTTGTATTAAATGATTGTAAATGGCATATCCCTGTTGATCTAAATTGGTACATGGCTCATCTAGTAAGAGTATGGGTGAGTCGGTAAAAATAGCTTGGGCCAATTTTAACCGCTGCTTCATACCACTACTATAATTGCGTATTTGTTTTGTTGCAGCAGTTGTTAAATTAATGGATGCTAATATCTTTTCAATGGAATAAGCTGTTTTTTTAAACTGCAGATGAAAATGTAAGAATTCTTCTCCAGTCATTTCTTCTATTAACGCTAAATAGGGAGCACATATAGCAATATCTCTATAGCTATTTTCTGGATTATTTTGCCCCCAATGAATGGCACCTTCATTTAATGTATAACTCCCCGCAAGGCATTGTAGTAAAGTGCTTTTGCCAGATCCGTTAGATCCTGTAATGGCGTACGTATTATTTGATTCAAATTGATAATTAAGATGGCGAAAAATCCAATCTCTATTGAATCTTTTGCCAGCATCTTGCAGGGTAATCTGCGGCTTATTCATCGTCGTTAGCACCCTTGGTAAAACGTTTGATGATGCCTCTACCACTTTCTCGAATAAATGTTACAATTTCATCGCGCTCATCTGTTGCAGATAATTCTTCTTCAATAAATTCTAATGATTGAGTTGTATTAAACCCTTTGTTATAAATGGTTCTGTATACGTCGAGTATATTATTAATTTGACCAATAGAGAAACCTCTTCTTTTTAGGCCAACACTGTTTACACCACCATAACTGAGCGGATTGCGTACAGCCTTGATATAAGGAGGTACATCTTTACTTACTAAGCTACCACCCGCTATAAAAGTATGCTGACCAATATGTACAAACTGGTGAATGGCACTTACGCCTCCTACGATAGACCAATCGCCCATTACCACATGCCCCGCAACTTGTACACTATTACTCATAATGCAATGGTTGCCAATAATACAATCATGCGCAATATGACTATAAGCCATTATTAAGCAATGATTGCCAATTTTAGTTTTGCCCCTATCTTCTGTACCTCTATTGATTGTTACAAACTCACGAATAGTAACATGATCTCCAATTTCTACCGTAGTTTTTTCTCCTGCAAATTTTAAATCTTGCGGAATAGCGCCTAATACTGCACCAGGGAATACCCTACAATTTTTTCCAATACGCGTGCCATCCATAATGGTAACATTACTCCCAATCCAAGTGCCTTCGCCAATTTGTACATCTCCGTGTATAACCGTAAACGGGTCTATTTTTACATTGGGGGCTATCCGTGCATTGGGGTCAATATATGTATAAGGATGGGTCATTATTCAGTTTTAAGCGTATCTAAATTAATGGTTTGTTTATTAAGTTCCTGCGCGGCGAACAACTTGTGCTACTAAATCTCCTTCGGTAGCCACTTTGCCCCCCACATAAACAGTTCCTCGCATCTCACAAATACCGCGCCGAATGGGGCTTAAAAACTCCATTTTTAATACCATCGTATCGCCAGGCCTTACCATTTGCTTGAATTTACAATTATCAATTTTCAAGAAATAGGTATCATATTGGCCTTCAGGCATTGAATTAATACAAAGAATGCCACCTGTTTGTGCCAAAGCCTCAATTTGTAAAACACCTGGCATTACCGGATTTCCAGGGAAATGCCCCTGAAAAAACCATTCATTAAATGTTACATTCTTAATACCTACAATATGTGTATCTGTTAATTCAATGATTTTATCTACCAATAAAAAAGGGTGCCGATGCGGTAATGTTTTTTCAATTTTTTCTAAAGAAAAAACAGGAGGCATGGTTGGGTCGTATACAGGCACATTTTTTACATGCTTATTCTTTTTGATGTATTGTTTGATCTTTTTAGCAAACTCAACATTAGAACTATGTCCGGGGCGGTTGGCTATAATTCTTGCTTTAATCGGATAACCAATTAGGGCTAAATCGCCCACCACATCTAATAATTTATGCCGTGCAGGTTCATTAGGAAAACGAAGTTCCAAATTGTTTAAATAGCCTTCGCTTTTTACTTCAATCTTATCTCGTTTAAACACTTTGGCTAACCTATTCATTTCTGCATCTGTAACGGGTTTATCTACCACTACAATGGCATTATTAATGTCGCCTCCTTTAATCAAATCATTATCCAGCAACATTTCTAGCTCATGTAAAAAACAAAATGTTCTACAAGGGGCAATCTCCGTTTTAAAATCTTTAATGGTTTTTAATCCGGCGTGTTGGGTACCTAAAACAGGACTATTAAAATCAATTAATGTAGTAATTTGATAGTCCATTGATGGTAATGCAACCATTTCAACTCGCTTACTATCATCATAATGATAAATATTTTCATCAAGGCTATACCAGGCCTTCGTGGCTTCTTGTTCTAAAACGCCCGTTTCTTCAATTAATGTAATAAATGGGGCTGAGCTACCATCCATAATGGGTATTTCGGGCCCATTTAATTCAATCAATACATTATCTACCCCCATACCTACCAAGGCTGCTAGTACATGTTCTACAGTACTCACTTTTGCTTCTCCAACTTGTAAAGTGGTACCCCTACTGGTATCAGTTACAAGATCACAATCTGCTTTAATGATGGGTTGCATGGGCAAGTCAATTCTTTGAAATTGAATGCCAAATCCTGGGTTAGCCGGTTTTAAAGTCATATCCACTAAAACACCGGTATGTAAGCCTGTTCCACTAATACTGATAGATGTACTTAGGGTATGTTGCTTATCTGGGTTAAAATTAATATCCATGCGGTTGATCTTGGGCTAGATGCAAAAATACATGAAAGCCGGGTTTTCGAGGCTTAAAATCACTCATTTACCCGTTGGGTGAGCAGCTCATTTACCAATTTTTCCAATTCTTTAACCCTTTTTTCCAGCTCTGGCAGGTTTTTGGCCAAAACTTGGCTTCTTCTAGAGTCATGAATATTTAATGCGGGTGTACCACTTAAAACGGCATTTTTAAGTTTAACAGGCTTGGTAACGCCACTTTGCCCTGTTACCTTGGTACCATCTGCGATGGTAATATGTCCGGCAACACCTACTTGCCCACCAATCATTACATTTTGTCCAATTTTAGTACTGCCGCTAATGCCGGTTTGTGCCGCTATAACGGTATCAATACCAATATCAACATTATGTGCAACTTGTACTAGGTTATCGAGCTTTACCCCTTTTCTAATAAAGGTGGAGCCCATTGTAGCTCTATCTATCGTAGTATTGGCGCCAATTTCTACGTAGTCTTCTACTACCACATTACCTAATTGGGGAACTTTTTTGTAGCTACCATCGGCTTGTGGGGCAAATCCAAAACCATCACTGCCAACCACGGTTCCAGCATGAATGATTACATAATCACCTATAATGCAATCCTGATATATTTTTACGCCAGCATGAATAACGCTGTTATTTCCCACTTTTACCCGCTCACCTAAGTACGCACCAGCATGTACTTTTGTATTATTTCCAATGCTGGTATTAGTTCCTAAATATGCAAATGCACCTATAAAAACACCTTCACCAAGCGATACGTTTTTAGCAATATAACTCGGTTCTTGAATACCTTTTAGCTCTTGGGCAGCTAATTCTTGGTATTTGGTCATCAACGTAGCGAATGCGGTATATGCGTCTGGAACCCTTACTAATGAAGCGTTTACAGGAGATTTTAATGCTAGGTTTTCATTAATGATGATAACAGAGGCCTTGGTAGAGTATAAAAAATCCTCGTACTTGGGATTGGCTAAAAAGGAAAGCTGCCCTGCTACCGCCTCCTCAATTTTACCAAATGATTGTACAGCCTTATTGGCATCTCCTTCAACCCTTCCCTGTACTAACAGGGCTATTTGTGCGGCGGTAAACTGCATATCTACTTATTAGGTTAACAGACAAATGTAAAATTTTTTTACTGTTGAAGAAAGATTTTGCTGAATCATGGCATTACTTACTTCTGTAATATCTTTTATAGTTCCATCTTTAAAGAGGATATTGATTTTTTCTTCCTTACTATGATAAGCCGTATTGGTAGCTTCTCCTGTAAAACACAAATAATGGCTATCCAGCTCATTTACCCCAAATTGCGCCATCGCTTGTTCTTTCTTAGCCTGAATAAATGCACTATCAAAAGGTTCAGATTGAATGCGCGATTTATATAATTTTCTATCTAATAATCGAGTAGATAAGAGGGATAAAATAGGGTCACTATGGGAAGCCCATTTTTTTACTGCGCTCATTACATCAAAATCATCTAATCGCACAAACTGTTGCATAGCAAATTCATCCATATGACCTGCAAATGCGTTCAAAAAATAATCTAACGCTGAACCAGTAGACAAACCTTCTTGTTTTTGTTGATGGCAAAACTTAACACGTTCAATTATTTTTACCAACATCTTTTCTGCCGATAAAGCGGTTTTATGCAGATACACTTGCCAATACATTTGCCGCCTCGCCACTAAAAATTTCTCTACGCTATATATCGCTTTTTCTTCTACTACTAATTGTTCTTTATGAACGGTAAGCATTTTTAAAATTCTATCATAACCAATCACACCTTCACTTACGCCTGAAAAAAAACTATCCCTGCTTAAGTAATCCATTCTATCTGTATCTAATTGTCCGCTTATTAACTGATGTAAAAAAGGCTTATGGTAGGTATCTGTAAAAATTGAAATGGCTAAATCTAATGCGTGATTCAATTCTTTATTCATCGCATGCATGATTTGAATAGAAATTTGCTCATGATGCACATTCGGAATAAGCACTTGCTCTAAGGCATGAGAAAAAGGGCCATGACCAATATCGTGTAGTAAAATGGCTGCTTTTACAGCTATTTCTTCATCCTCAGTAATAACTACGCCTTTTGATCTTAATTCTGTAACTGCATTGCACATTAAATGATATGCCCCTAAAGAGTGATGTAGCCGCGTATGTACCGCACCCGGATAAACCATTTGGGCCATAGCCATTTGTTGAATGCGTCGGAGGCGTTGATAATATGGGTGCTCTATAATAGCAAAAATCAAGGGATGATCAATGGTAATAAAACCATATACCGGATCATTGATTATCTTTCGCTTTTTGTTATCTGTATTGCTCATGAACTGTTAAATTAATGCAAGAATGAACGGGTAAAAATACGGATTCAAATGGCAATCGATAATTTTAGTGTATGTCGCTAGCAACAATACTTTGGGTAGATGATGAAATGGAGAGTTTACAATCACAAAAACTTTTCTTAGAGGGTAAAGGATATACGGTATTAACACGAACCAATGGAGCCGATGCCATTGCATTAATACGTGATCAGGATATTGATGTAGTGCTGATGGATGAAAGTATGCCTGGGTTAACCGGGCTAGAAACTTTAGGAAGAATGAAGGCCATAAAGCAACAGTTGCCTATAGTACTTATTACCAAAAATGAAACGGAGAATTTAATGGATGAAGCTATTGGGAGCCAAATAGCTGATTATTTAATTAAACCAGTTAATCCCAATCAAGTATTATTGAGTTTAAAAAAAATTATCGACAATAAAAGGTTAGTGGCTGAAAAAACTACGAGCGCTTACCAACAACAGTTTCGTGAATTATTCATGGCTTTGTCGGGTAATCCTGATCATAGGGAATGGATGGAGTTGTACAAGAAATTAGTGTATTGGGAATTGGAAATGGAAAAATCGGATAGCCCTGAAATGCGCGAAATTTTAGCAGATCAAAAGAAAGAAGCTAATACTGCTTTCGCCAAGTATATAAGTAAAGAATATATTGGTTGGATAGATGCAGCCAGTAAGGATGCACCGATCATGAGTCACCAGCTTATGCAGTTTAAAGTGTTACCACATATAGAGCAAGATATTCCATTGTTTTTTATTGTAATTGATAATCTCCGATACGACCAATGGAAAGCCATACAACCTTTATTTGCAGAAAATTTTAGAATAGTAGAAGAAGATAGTTTTTACTCCATATTACCTACGGCTACACAGTATTGTAGGAATGCTATTTTTGCAGGCTTACTTCCTGTAGAGATAGAAAAACAGTTTCCTAATTTATGGAAGAATGATGAAGAAGAAGGAGGAAAAAATTTACAAGAAGAAGCTTTTTTTGATGCGCAGTTAAAGCGGTTGAAGAAGCATGATATTCGATGGAGTTATCATAAAATATTGAATCATGCTGATGGACAACAATTAGTTGCCAATGTGCATAATTTGCTACAAAACGATTTAAATATTATCGTGTATAATTTTGTAGATATGCTTAGTCATGCACGCACAGAAATGGAAGTATTAAAAGAATTAGCGAGTGATGAAGCAAGTTATAGAAGTCTTACACGTAGTTGGTTTGAACATAGTCCCTTGCATCAGGCATTGAAGAAAATTGCGGGTAAAAAAATAAAAATAATTTTGGCAACAGATCATGGAAGTGTGCGTGTAAAAACAGCGCAAAAAGTAATTGGTGATAAACAAACTACAACTAATTTGAGGTATAAACATGGGCGTAATTTAAATTATGAGGAGAAGGAAGTATTGGCGTTTAAAGATCCCAGAAAGGCAGGGCTACCTGTACCTACCATTAACTCAAGCTTTATTTTTGCCCGAGAAGATGGCTATTTATGCTATCCAAATAATTATAATCATTACGTTAATTACTATCGCAATAGCTTTCAGCATGGCGGAATTAGTTTAGAGGAAATGATTGTGCCCTTAATAAAGATGGAATCAAAGGGATAATTGTGGATAAATGAGCTTTAATCCATTGTTGTAGCACCTTAATTTTGGCTTGTTATGAAATATACTCAGAGTACCCTCGATAAATTAGAAGATATACTTAGCGAATCAGCATATGTTATTCGTTATGAACGAGGAACTTTCCAAAGTGGTTGGTGTTTGTTGGAAGCCAAAAAAGTAGTGGTATTGAATAAGTTTTTAGATATCGAAGGCAGGATTAATACAATGATGGAGCTAATTCCTCAATTAGCAGTTGATTATGACAAACTTACTTTAGAGTCTCAAAAGCGCTATGATGAAGTAATTAAAAAAACCGTTACGCCTGCTGAATAAATTACGGTAAATACTTAATTGTACAGTTTCTTTTGCATTAGTTTTAGGGCGTGAAAGCACCTAGCCTATATATTGAGTTTTTGGGTACTGGTACCAGTGCTGGTGTACCTATGATTGGATGCGATTGCGTTGTATGTGCTTCTACAGATGCAGCAGATAAGCGTTTACGCAGCAGTATTCTGGTACAATCTGCTAATACTACTTTGGTTGTTGATACAACGCCTGATTTTAGGTATCAAATGTTGCGTGCGGACGTAAAAAAATTAGACGCTGTTGTTTTCACCCATTCTCATAAAGATCATTTGGCAGGCTTAGATGATATAAGGGCATTTAATTATTTCATGAAAAAGGAAATGCCTTTGTATATAGATAATCTTACAGAAGATGTTATTAAGCGAGAGTATGCCTATGCTTTTTCAAAGGAGAAATACCCGGGTGTTCCACAACTGCAGCTAAACAATATATCAGCTGAAAAGCCTTTCATAGTGGGTGATATACCTGTATTGCCTATTCAGGTAATGCATAGCAAAATGCCTGTATTAGGTTTTCGTTTCGGCGATTTTACCTATATCACTGATGCTAATTATATTGATGAAAGCGAAAAAGAAAAAATTAAAGGCTCCCAAATTTTGGTATTGAATGCACTTCGCAAAGAAGCCCATCAATCTCATTTTACTTTAGATGAGGCGGTTGCCTTAGCTAAGGAATTAAATGTACCAAAAGTATATTTTACACATATTAGTCATCAATTGGGTTTGCATGCAACAATTAATAAAGAGTTGCCCGAAAATATGCAATTGGCATATGATCAATTAAGTATCTGTTTGTAGCCCTTCTAAAAAGAAGGGATGAAAAAAATAGTAAAAGAGTACCTGCACTTCACGCGAAAAGAAGCAGCCGGATTAGTAGTTTTATTACTCATTATGTTGGCATTGCTGTATTTGCCAAAATGGTACAGTACCAAGAAAACGATTGTAATTAATGCAAAGCCATTAGATAGCCTACCTATAGCGCCTACACCAGTAATTACAAACTATTCTGTTAGTAAACGTTTTACTTTCGATCCGAATGTTGTTGGATTAGATGAATGGATACAACTTGGTATTCCTGCTAAAACTGCCCAAACTATTCTAAACTATAGAAATAAGGGTGGACAATTTAGGACACCCACCGATATTTATAAAATTTGGGGAATGAAGAAGGAGTTGGCGGATTCGCTCCTGCCATATATTCGGATTAAGTTAGAAAGTCCAAGAGTCCGGAATTCGGATAATTCATGGTCCACCGCCCACCGTCTACCGTCTTCTATTCACGGTCTCCCGTCTCGGGTCTCCCGTCTTGAAGTTAACACCGCTACTGCCACCGAATGGGAAACCCTGCCCGGTATAGGTAAAGTATTGGCTGCCCGCATCATAAAATTTAGAGAAAAGCTTGGCTCATTTACATCGGTAGAAGATATAGGCAAAACCTATGGTATAAGTGATACTGTTTTTCAAACAATAAAGCCCTTTTTGTACCTCGCCGAAACAGCGATTAAAAGGGAAGCTATTCCTACAAAAATCAATATTAACACGTCTTCAGAAAAAGACATGATAGCAGCGGGTATTGCATCATATATAGCCACAGCGATCTGTTTATCCCGAAAGCAGGATGGACGCTTCAAATCTTTACAAGAATTAAAGAGAATCGTTTTTATAGATGATGTTGTATACCATCAACTTGTGGAAAAATGTATGGTAGATTAACAAAAAATTTGTTTCAACAAACTTGGTTAGTAGCTGAAAAAAGCTAGTTTTGTTTCGAAAACTAACAAACAGTAGTTTGTATTTTCATAGAAGGTTGTCCGATTAACGAATGCTTGTAATACCGGACAACCTTCGTCTATTTAAACCCGAGCCATGTACTTTCAAGAATCAGCAATTACTAAACAAGTAGCACTAACAGTTAAAGATTTTGCAGCGCAATATATTCGTCCACATGTAATGGAATGGGATGAAACTCAAGATTTTCCCATTCAGCTATTTAAAGAAATGGGAAAGCTGGGGATAATGGGTGTTTTAGTGCCAGAAGAATATAATGGGGCCGGGCTTGGTTATTTTGAATATAATGCTATTATTCAGGAAATAGCTAAAGTATGTGGCTCGATAGGCTTGAGTGTAGCAGCGCATAACTCACTTTGTACAAACCATATCCTAAGCTTTGGTACCAAAGAACAAAAGATAAAATGGCTGCCCAAATTGGCTACTGCAGATTGGATAGGCGCCTGGGGTTTAACGGAGCCCAACACGGGAAGTGATGCGGGTAATATGCAAACGATAGCCACGAAAGATGGTGCGGAATGGGTACTGAATGGTACTAAAAGTTGGATCACGCATGGAAAATCGGGAGATATTGCAGTCGTAATCTGCAGAACTGGTGAGCCACGCACCAGTGGTAATTCAACGGCTTTTGTGGTAGAGAGGGGTACCATCGGTTTTAGTGCCGGAAAAAAAGAAAATAAACTAGGTATGCGGGCTAGTGAAACCGCTGAAATGATTTTTGATAATTGTAGAATACCCGATGCGAATCGTTTAGGAGAAGTAGGAGACGGTTTTCGGCAAGCTATGAAAATATTAGATGGTGGTAGAATTTCAATAGCTGCCTTATCTGCCGGTATAGCTAAAGGAGCCTATCTAGCAGCTAAAGACTATGCACAAGAAAGACATCAATTTAATCAACCCATTGCTAATTTTCAAGGGATTAGCTTCAAATTGGCTGATATGGCTACCGAAATAATGGCTGCCGACTTATTAATACAGCAAGCCTGCGACAGAAAGAATAGGGGCGAAAAAGTAACCAGAGAGGGTGCTATGGCTAAATATTATGCCAGTGAAATGGCTGTAAAAACGGCCAATGATGCGGTTCAAATATTTGGCGGATATGGCTATACAAAAGATTTTCCGGTAGAAAAGTACTATCGTGACGCAAAATTGTGTACTATTGGGGAAGGAACCTCGGAAATTCAAAAACTAGTAATTGCTAGAGAGGAGCTCCAAAAATAGTTTTTCGATTGCTTGCTCATAATTAGATCCCCCCGTTTCGGCAGGGGGATTTTTTTTTAAAAAAAATTGTACCTTGATCTTCAATTGTAAGATATTGTCTGAATCCAATTTTCTATATCGCATTATTTATGTGTTTGTATTTTTCTATTGTAGCGTTATTCACGCACAAAATCCGGTAAATACTTCTCTACGTGTTGACTCATTAAATGAAGCTGCCTTCAAATTAAAACGATCTAATGTTTCGGCGGCACTAAGCCTCTTGTACCAGGCACAATATGTAGCATCGCAAACAGCTTATAAAAAAGGATTAGCCATTTCCTATATGTATGAAGCAGGCATTTATCAGCAACAAGCATTCTCAAAACGTGCACAAGCTAATTACTATCAAGCATATGATTTATTTAGAAATCTGAAAGACACGTTTAATATGGCTCGCGTAAATCAACAAATAGCAGAGCTGGTTTTACTAGAGGGGTTTAAGGATTCTGCGCTACAGATATATATGAGCTCTTTAGTAGTTTTTGAAAAGCTCAAGAAAGTTGAAGGCGTTATTAATGTAAAAAATAGCATAGGATTAATATTATTAAAACAAAAACAAACGGCTAAAGGAGAAAAATATTTTAATGAAGCATTATTAGAAAGCCGAAAAATAAAATATACATACGGTGAGAAAAAAGCATTACAAAATTTAGGATTAGCCGCAACACAACGAGATGATTTTAAAACAGCCATACAATATTTCAAAAGTTCTTTAAAGTTGGATTCTTTGCTAAGCGATAGTTATGGCTTGGCATTCAATTTGGCGATTATAGGTAATATTCAAAAGAGTTTTCGTAATTACGATTCTGCACAATACTATTTTTCACAGGCCTATAAACATGGCTACTCAATAGCCGCTTTTGATATCCTTAATAAAATTATTGAACGAGAGATTGAATTATACCAAGCTATTAAAGATCTTAAAAAAGTAAGTCAATGGCAAGATTCGGCCATCAATATGTTAAAGCGCCAACGATCAAAAGAAGCGGAGTATGCATCCGATTTAATTGATATCATTAAACGGCAGCAAACTATGCGCAGAGATCGGGAAGATGCCTTTTTAAAGGCGGAAAGAGTTTCTCGGGAGCAGTTTTATATAATAACAGTTGGCACGTTTATCATGATTATTTTAGCCGTATTGGTTGTATTGGTATTTATCAATTTCCAGCGACAAAAATTCTTAGGTATTGAACTCAGAAAGAAAAATAAACAAATTGAAGACCATGCGACAGAGCTTCGAGGATTGAACACAGAAATTTCGGAACAGAATAAGTTATTGGAATCAGATAATCGTACAAAAGATAAACTACTATCAATAATTTCTCACGATCTGAGAAATCCTTTAGTAAATACAAAAGGAATTTTAAATCTCGTAAATCAAGGGATCATACCGGATAATCAAGCAAAACAACTATTAGTGCAATTAGAAACTCAATATATGGGCACTACATCCTTGTTAGATAATCTATTATTTTGGTTGCGTGGTCAGATGCAAGGGAAAAATCTTGAAAAAGTAAAAGTAAATGTTGCGCAGATTACCAAAAGTTTAGAGGAAGAGCACCGGATGCTTTTACAAAGAAAAAATATTAGGTTTTCAAATCATATTATTACGGGCACTGAAGTATTTGCGGATAAAGAAATGATTCGTATTGTGCTACGTAATTTAATTAGCAATGCGGTAAAGTTCACACCCGAAGGAGGTACAATTGAATTAAAGGCTGAAAAAATTGAAAATGTAATGTTGATTATCGTACAAGACTCTGGTATTGGCATCGAGCCGCTAACAATTGAAAAAATTAAGGCAAAGCAATATTATACTACAGCAGGCACCGCCATGGAAAAGGGAAGTGGGTTTGGCTTGATGCTCTGTAGTGATTTAATAAATAGGCATCATGGTAAGCTAGAGATTTTTAGTGAAGTGGGTATAGGAAGCAAATTCATCATACATATCCCCGCCTAACCCTGATCATCGTGGTTACTGCCTGCAGCAAAAATCTGATCTACAGCACCTCCCAACATCGGAAATTTCTCTTTTACAAAATCGGCGATAGTTTCAATGGCTTTCTTGGCCTGATTTGCATCTATGCCTGCCTCTTTTACTAGTTTTTCAATTAATTCGTTCATAATAATAAATAGTTAAGCCACTTTAAGGGCACTTAGTTTACTCTTGCTAAACATTTTCTCAGCGTATTCGGAGGTTATTGTGAAGCGTTTAGTACCGGTACCAGGTAACTCAAACATGGCATCCGTAAGTATACTTTCACAAATACTTCTTAATCCCCTTGCACCTAACTTGTACTCCATGGCTTTGCTAACCATAAAGTCGAATACAGTAGGTTCTATATCTAAATCAATTCCCTCCAATTCAAATAAGCGGGTATATTGCTTAATCAAAGAATTTTTAGGCTCTGTAAGAATACCCCTTAACGTAACTGCATCTAAAGGATCTAAGTGAGTAACCACAGGTAAACGACCAAGTAACTCAGGAATCAAACCAAAACTTTTTAAATCCTGTGCATTGATAAATTGCAATAAATTTTTCCTTTGAAATTCTTGCTCCTCTTTATTAACACTAAACCCAATAGCGTTTGTATTAACTCTTCGTGCAATAATTTTATCAATTCCGTCAAATGCACCGCCACATATAAAGAGAATATTGCGCGTATCTACTTTAATCATTTTTTGCTCCGGGTGCTTTCTGCCGCCTTGTGGTGGCACAAGTACTTCAGTTCCCTCTAACATTTTCAATAAACCCTGTTGCACACCTTCGCCACTTACATCTCTTGTAATAGAAGGATTATCGCCTTTACGGGCAATTTTATCAATTTCATCAACATACACAATACCGCGTTCTGCCGCTTCTACATCGTAATTACAATTTTGCAGTAAACGCGTAAGCATACTTTCTACATCTTCTCCTACATACCCTGCTTCTGTAAATACAGTAGCATCTACAATAGCAAAAGGAACATTCAATAATCTGGCAATTGTTTTAGCTAATAAAGTTTTACCTGTACCGGTTTCACCTACCATAACAATATTGCTCTTCTCAATTTCAACTTCCTCAGAAACCTGTCGATTGTTTACTCGTTTGTAATGATTATAAACAGCAACACTTAATACCTTTTTCGCATCATCCTGTCCGATCACATATTCGTCCAAAAATTTCTTGATTTCAATTGGTTTACGAACATGGAGTTTGGCGCCTTTTTTATCACCATCAATACCGCCAAGCTTCTTAGCATTTAATTCCTGGTCAATAATTTCTTGCGCATGATCTACACAGTTCTCACAGATATGACCTTCTTGCCCTGCAATAAGTATTTTCACTTCATCGCGGGTACGCCCACAAAAAGAACAATGTAAACTCGATGATTTTGCCATAACAATGCAAAGCTACGTATTTAGCTAGCTACTCCCATTAAATAAGGTTAAAGGAAGCTAAAACTGCCGCTAAAAAGATTAAATTTTGCTCAAAACGCTGTCTACAATACCATAAGCTACTGCTTCATTGGCATCCATCCAATAATCACGGTCAAAATCTGTCATAATTTGATCAACAGATTTTCCGCAATTAGCAGCCAATATTTTGGCCCCTAGCTCTTTGGTTTTACGTATTTGATTAGCATGAATTTCAATATCGGCGCTCGTTGCTTGAAAATAGCCGCCAATACTTGGTTGGTGAATCATTACTTCACCATGGGGGTAAATGGTTCTTTTACCTTTTACGCCGGCACTCAATAAAATAGATCCCATGCTTGCCGCTAAGCCCATACAAATAGTGCTAACTGGGCTCTGTATCATTTTCATGGTATCGTAAATAACCATACCACTGGTAACAACACCACCCGGACTATTAATATAGAATTTTATTTCCTCACCTGGTTTATCGGCGTCAAGCAATAAAAGTTTGCTTACCACATCTCTTGCCGATTTATCTTCTACCGGCCCCCATAAATACACAGCTCTTTTTTCAAAAAAAAGCTTCTCCATTTTTTTGTTCATAAAATCTGGCGCAGCAGCTGTCTTTTCTTCCTTTGGTTCGTCGTCTTCCTCATCGTTATTTAGAAACGGATTGATATATGTATGCTGTATCATGAACTTATTTTTTTTCTTTTCTAGGATTTGTTAATAATACCTCATCTACAAGGCCGTACTCCTTGGCTTCTTGGGCGGTCATCCAAAAATCACGATCACTGTCTTTAGCAATCGTTTCAATGTCTTTATCGGTATGGTTTGCCGTGATGGCGTATAGTTCTTGCTTTAACTTTTTTATTTCGCGAGCAGTAATTTCAATATCACTTGCTTGTCCGCCAATACCACCACTAGGTTGGTGTATCATTATTCTGCTATGCTTTAGTGCAGTACGTTTGCCTTTTACACCTGCGCATAATAAAATTTGACCCATACTAGCAGCAATACCTGTACAAATGGTAGCAACATCTGGACCAATAAATTGCATCGTATCGTAAATGCCTAAACCTGCATAAACACTACCGCCTGGACTGTTAATATACATTTGTATATCTCTACTACGATCTGTGCTTTCCAAAAAAAGTAATTGTGCAGTAACAATATTCGCAACATAATCATTGATGCCTTCTCCCAAAAAAATAATACGATCCATCATAAGCCTACTGAATACGTCCATACTAGCAACGTTCAATGGCCTTTCTTCAATGATATAGGGAGTAAGATTAGTTACTTGAGTAGCTGCCTTATAGTTATGCATTACCGCACTACTAATACCCTGGTGTTTTACAGCAAATTTTTCAAATTCATTTCCAATATTCATACTACTATTTTTCGCTTTGAAGATAAGGGGTTTTAGCCCTTCAATAGTAGTACTTATTCAAAATCTGTGCAAACTGTGGGTAACCGACAAAAGGGCATATTAATGATGATGATTTTCCACCATTTTGGTGAATTCATCAGCAGCCATTGGGGCTTCTTTTGCAGTAACCTGGGTTTCTAATATGCCAAATAGTTTTTCGGCACTGATGCGATGGTAGCTATCTTCTACAAATTTCTTGTCTTGCATCATTCTATTCGCGTAATCATCTACCCACTGCTGGTTATCGCCTAAAGCGCCTAATTGCCCGCCCATATAGCTAAACAACTGCATTTTGGCAAAATTGCGTATGTCTTCAGGTAAAACCTCTATTTTGTTTTCTTGGGTAAGTTTTGAGCTAATTAAAGTCCACTTTAATTGATTTACAAAAACAGGATAATCTTTTTCTGCTTCCTCAGCAGTTTTTGGCTTTTCACCGCCGTTTTGTAACCAGCGCTTTAAAAAGCTTTCTGGAAATTCAATAGATACATTATCCAATAGTGCATGATAGATCTGGTCTTGCATTTGATTGCGAGCAGATTGATCATAATATTTTTCAATCTCTTCTTTTACTGCATTTCTGAAATCCGCTTCTGTTTTAATAGCCTCATTGTTAGGGTATACTGCCAAGAAAAACTCTTCATTTAGTTCAGCTTTCTCCACCAATCCAACTTTTGTAATAGTTAGGTTGAAGAAGCGACTTGCATCTTCTTTTTGTAAACCAAGATCTGCTAAAATGGTTTCTGCTTCTTTATCTTCAAATGCCTGACTGATCTGCAGATTCACTACATCATCTTTTTTCTTACCCAATAAATTGGGGCGGAAAGAAGGTGCAAAATATTTTACCAATACAGAATTATCTTTACTAACACCATTTTCAATCACAACGCCCGATGCATCTGTTTCTGTGAATGTAACATTTAATACATTATCATCGCTACCTACAATTTCTGGCTCTGTCATTTTCCCAAAGCGTGTTTGTAAGCGAGCAACTTCTTCATTAATCATTTCTTCTGTAACCGTTATTTTATAACGGGTTACAGAAAGTTTTGATGGATCCAATTCAAAGCTTGGCTTCAACCCAATTTCAAAGGCAAATGCATAATCAGCTGGGTTATTCATATCTAGTGAACGTGCATCCACATCTAATGGTAGCGGCTGGGCAAATATGTCGAGCTGCTCTTTTCCAATATATTCGTTCAATTCAGTTTCCACTTTGCGAAGAACTTCATCTGTAAACACACTTTGTCCGTACATTTTTTTCACTAACCCAGCTGGTACCATACCTTTTCTAAAGCCAGGGATATTGGCATTTTTAGCATACTTTTTTAAGCTTTGCTCAAAACCAGCAAAATAGTCGTCTTTATGTAGGGTTACGGTAAGTTTATCATTTAATAAACCCATGTTTTCACGTGTAATAGTAGCCATATTCGTGCTTTTTAAATTCGGGGGGCGAAGGTAAGGATTTTCAGGGTTATTTATATAGAATAGATAGTTTCACAAAAAAATTAAACCTGTTGAATAAGAAATATATTTCTGAAAATTGAATAAATATTAAGTGAATTTATATTTTTAATTAAATTAAGTATTATATTACTGTTATTTAATAAATTTAGCTATTTTTTATTATTTTTGGTTGAAATAAGAAATATTTTACTGATGAATTTACTAGAAATAGGAAAAATAGTACAAGATCGGAGGGTAGCTTTAGAGATTAAGCAAGAAGATTTAGCCGAGTTATCGGGAATCACTACGAAAACGATTTATATGTTAGAGCACGGAAAAGGAAATCCTTCATTTAATACGATAACCCAAATTTTAGGTGTATTGGGTGTTGACATAAGCGTTCAGCTAAAAAATAAAGTTGAATGAAAGGAGGTGTTTATATAAATGGGGAATTAGCAGGAGTACTTGAAAGAGATAGTTCTCGACTTTATGTATTCACCTATGATGAAGGTTATTTTATCAATAAACAAAAACCAGCAATTAGCCTAACACTTCCTAAAAGTCAAAAAATTTATAAGTCGGAATATTTATTCTCTTTTTTTCAGGGGTTATTAAGCGAAGGCATAAATAAAGATATCCAGTGCAGGTTATTGAAGATAGATGAGAACGATGATTTTTCTAGGCTATTAATAACTACAGGTGAAGATGCAATTGGGGCTATTACTATAAAAATAATATAGACATGAAATGTTGTGGATGTTATACAGAAGTTAAGGAGGGCTATTGCTTGCCATGTAGAAAATTACTGTTTGAGGGTAAACGGGTATCCTCCACTTTATCGTTTGATGAACCTAATGATAGTAATTTAGCAACACTTCAAGAATTTAGTAAAAAACTATCTATATCAGGTGTTCAACTAAAGTATTCTTTGAAGCAAGATAATAATGAGTTGGTATTAACAGAAAGTGGGGGTGAGTATATTATTAAGCCAATACCGCCTGGTAAACAATTGGTTAATTTAGCTGCTGTTCCAGAGAATGAGCATCTTACTATGCAAATAGCTTCTCAAATTTTTAAAATACCAGTAGCTGCTAATGCATTAATTTATTTTAAAGATGGGGCACCTGCATATATAACCAAACGTTTTGATCTAAGGCCAAGTGGCGGTAAATATCAACAAGAAGATTTTGCGCAGTTATCGGAAAGAACGAGTAAGAAAAACGGAGAGAACTACAAGTATGAGGGAACTTATGCTAAAATTGGTGAAATCATTCAACGATTTGTTCCTGCTTCCATAATAGCAGTTGAGCGATTATTTACGCTTGTTGTTTTCAATTATTTATTTTCTAATGGAGATGCCCATTTGAAAAATTTTTCATTGATTAGTAATGATATGGGAGAGTACAAGCTTAGCCCTGCTTACGATTTGTTAAGTACGATTATTCATAGCCCCGGCGAATCTGATACGGCTCTTCCTCTATATCCTAATGATTATAAATCAGACTTTTATAGTGCATTTGGTTATTATGGAAGAAGTAGTTTTCTTGAATTAGCCAACCAACTAACTATCTTACCCCAAAGGGCTGAAAGAATATTACAGGGAATAACTAATAAAAAAGATGACGCTATAAATATGGTGAATAATTCTTTTCTAGAAAAAGAAGTTCGGGAAATTTATATTGGGCACTTGAATGATAAATTTTTGCGCTTAAGCTAAGCATAAGCGCAAAAAAAAGACCTGTTAGGTTAAAAAACTAACAGGTCTGATGTTTGTGCGGATGATAGGGGTCGAACCTACATGCCTCGCGGCGCTAGATCCTAAGTCTAGTGCGTCTGCCAATTTCGCCACATCCGCATCGTAAGGGCTGCAAAAATAAGGGATTTATTAAAAACGAACAGTGAAAATTGTACCTTTTCCTGGTTCACTGGCTGCAGATATAGCCCCACCTTGGTACTCAATCTGATTTTTTATAAGATAAAGGCCTATGCCCTTACTATCGTGACCACTATGAAAACTCTTTTGAAACTTAAATAATAAGTGACCATATTTCTGCATATCAATACCCAAACCTTGATCTGTAAAACGCATATATACCGATCCATGTTCTTTATAGGTTCGAATATGAATAATCGGGGCTTCCGTAGGTTTACTATACTTCAGACTATTACTCATTAAATTATAAATAATACTCTGCAAGTATACTTTGGGGTACATAATATTAGTTACCTCAAGTGAGGTTTCGATAATAGCTTGTTTTTTTTGTATAGAATCTTGTAATTGCAATGAAACGCTTTCTATTGTTTCTGTAAATAAACAATCTGAATTTGGAAGATCACTTTCAAGTTGTATTTGTAGAATTTGAATTAGTTCATTTAAGTTACTAGCTAAGTCATTACTAACTTTCTTTAGGTAGTCCATCGCAGCTTTTCTAATTTCATCGTCGGGTGCAGTTTCATACATTTCCAGCATCTTCTTAATATTATGTGCTGGTCCACGAACATCATGGGTAATAATACCTGCAAAATCCTTTAACTGTGCTACCTTTTTCTCTAGTATTTGCTGAACAGATGTAAGTTTAATATTCTGTTTTTCTAAATTTTTATTAAGCTCTTTTAATTGGGTAATCTCTTGTACTTGGGAAACAAAATACTGTAGTTCACCATTTTCTTTATATACTGGCGATACGGTATTTAAGGCCCAACAAACACTCCCATCTTTTCTAAAATATCTCCGCTCACCCTCATAAAAATCAACTTCTTTATTTATTAGCCTGCTGATATCTGTAAGGGTATTATCTATATCACCAGGGTGTGTGATTAAAGAATAATGCTTGCCAATGAGCTCTTCTTGTGTATAACCAAGCATGATGCAAGCTGTTTCATTAACATCTAAAATAATCCCTTCGGTGGAAGTAATGGCATTTGCAATGCATGAGTGCTGAAAAATATGAGTAAATTTTTCTTCACTTACCCGCAATTTTTCTTTATGCTGTTTTAACAAATGGGTTGATTCTACAAATTCAGTTATATCTGAAAAAGCAGCAAGCCCATAATGGCCTGAATTACTAGCAATAAGCCTAGTATTAATATTGATCCATTTTAAAGGCTGACTTTTTATTCTTAAGCCTAAAATTTTGTTGTGCTGCGGTTCGCCGGTTTTTAAAGTAATAGAAATAGGATGCAAATCACCGTGCGCAATAGTTCCATCTAAAAAGATTGAGTTCCAATCGGCATCATAGGAGGTTTTGCCTGTAACCTCTTCAGCCGCCATACCTAAAATTTGTAAAGCTCTATCATTAAAACCTATAATAGTGCCATTTATATTTTCAATGATTACACCCTCATCTATTGAGTCGATTACAGATTGTAGAAAGTCTGTATCTTTAAAATGATCAACAAATGAATCTTCATTCATGCCTGATTGGTAGGGGGTTTAACCATTTAAAATTAGTGGATTATTAACCAAACTGTACGCATAAAATTGTCATTTTTTTGAATAATTAGAAATTTAGTAAATCTAATAATTGTCTCAGCTCTTTCTCATCTACTGTATCAAAATCTGCCAGTTCAACACTATCTATATCTAACACAGCAGTTACTAAGCCAGATCGAATAATGGGTATAACTATTTCAGATTTAGAAAGACTACTACAAGCAATATGACCTGGAAATTTTTCAACATCAGGTACAATCAAGGATTTCTCCTCAGCCCAACTAGTGCCACAAACGCCCCTGCCTTTTTTTATACGCGTACAAGCAATAGGTCCCTGAAAAGGACCAAGTACTAATTCCTCACCTCGAACAATATAGAAACCTATCCATAGCCAATTAAATTGCTGCTTTAATGCAGCTACCATATTGGCCATATTGGCAACTATATCTGATTCCCCATCTAACAATGCTTTTATTTGCGGGAATAAGGCTTCATATTGCTGTTTCTTGCTTCCTTCAATCACATATAAATCTTCTGCCATAAATTATTTTTTTCTAGTTAGCCGTTTGTAAAAAGCAAAATTATTTAACTCTTTCTCTTCTGCCCATAGTACTAGCATGGAGAACAAAGCCATAAGCAGTAAGCCCAAAGCGATACTCAACCATAGAGTAGGGTATACATAGTACACAACTTTATGTATGGCATAGCAAATGCTAACTACCATTAAATAAGCAATTATTTTTTTGGTAGCATAAGGTACAGGGTAATGTTTTTGTCCAAGCAAATAGCTTGTTATCATCATAAAAAAATAGCAGGCGCAAGTAGCAATCGCTGCGCCTAAATAATGAAACTGAGGGATCAATAGGATATTCAGTGCAATCGTGAGCACTGCGCCGCCGAGCGTTATCCAGGCGCCAATTAGATTTTTATCCGTAAGCTTATACCAAACACTCAAATTATAATAGATACCCAGAAAAATATTTCCGAGGGCTAATAATGGCACTATATATAATCCTTCTGTCCATAAAGGTTTATGTATCGCTACAAAAAACCAAGAAAATACTTCAATAAATAAACTAATAAACAAAAACATATAACAGCAGGCAATTACAAAAAACTTCATAATACGCGCATAGGTACGTGCTGCATTTGTTTCTGTACTTTGTTTAAAAAAGAAGGGTTCGGCTGCCATTCTAAATGCCTGTATCATAATGGTGATTAAAACTGCAAGCCTATAAATATTTCCAAAAATTCCTAGCTCATGTTTTGCTTCAGCTACTGGTAAATCTACCACATGTTGATAAATTAATCGGCTAAGCATATCATTTACCATTCCACCCATGCCTACTATAATTAAAGGGTAACTATAGCGCATAACTTTTTTCCAAACAGTTGCATCAAATTGAAATTGAATTTGCTTAAACTCGCTTACTAGTAATAAACAAGTAAGCAAACTGCCTGCTACATTGCCTAGTAAATAATAGCCTATACCTACGCCATTATTGGCAAACCAAGCTAAACTAGAGGCGGGATGTTGTTGTACATAAGCTGGAATAATACCCAAAAAGCAAATCACCGAAAACAAATTCACTACTACACTTGATAGCCTTACAAAAGCATATTTTTTAGGTCGATTTTCCTGTCGCAATCTGGCGAAAGCCAATGTGCTTAATGCATCAAAAAAAAGTATAGCAATCATCCAGGTAATATATGACGGATGCGCTTCCATATTCGTTAAACGAACAATATAATCACTACATAGTAATACAATTGTGGTAAATAATACAGTAGAACCAAGTAGAGAAACGGATAATGTATTATACAGTTTATTCCTGTCGGTTTCTTTGCTAAAACGGAAATAAGCCGTTTCCAAACCATACGTAAACAATACATTTAAAAACGGAATCAGTGCATATATCTGTGTAAGATCTGCTGTTACTGCAGGCTGCGAAAAAAAAAGCGGCAACGATAAGTTCATGATGTACCCCAAAAACCGAGCGGCAATCGTAGGTACACCATACCAAAGTGTTTGAGATGCTAATTGTTTTATACCCGCCATGCTTAGTTATCAGTTATCAGTTATTGATGCATATCAATTGGTGCTTTCCCATTGATTATTCCAGATGGGGCAAACCTTGTATCCTGTAAAAATACAGAATCGGTAAGTGTTCCTAAAAAAGCTTTTAATTGCCCTATTTCATAGTTGCTCAACATCATTTTATTTTTGAAAATGGGATCTGTATTTTTTGAAACTACCATATGCTGCCTATAATGCTCAAATACATTCATTAATGAATAAAATCTACCATCATGACCATAAGGAAAGCTAACCGCTACATTTCTTAAACTGGGTACCCTAAACTTCAATGAATCCTCGGGTAAGCCAGTTATTTTCATCCTGCCTTTATCCTTCAAATAACCATCTTCAGGTATGCCAATATTCCTATAACTAAAATCTGTGAATAACGGCTCTGTATGGCAACCAACACATTTCTGTTGAAAAATTTCATAACCTAGGCGTTCTGGTAAATTAAAATTCGCCTCACCTCTTTTTACTTTATCGTACTTGCTATTACTGCTAACAAGCGTGAGTAAAAACTGACTAATCGCTTTCCCAATTCGCTCGGTAGTAATTAATTCATCACCAAAAGCAGCTTTAAACATTTTCTTATAAGATGAGGAAGCTTTCATTTTAGCAATAACTTGCTCTACTGTTTCTCCCATTTCATTATGCGCAGTAAGTGGTGCTAAAAATTGTAGATC
>JBDKJW010000001.1:0-40021 GCA_039796395.1 Bacteroidota bacterium | reverse complement strand
CATTGCCCGAATGGATTATGATAGTGTAAAAGGCAAACAAGACCATGATATTTTAATCAAACGTTTCGAACAAAAAAATATACAAATTTTAGTGGGCACACAAATGGTGGTGAAGGGCCTCGATTTTGAAGATGTAGGATTAGTGGGTATTGCAGATGCAGATGGTATTTTAAACTTCACCGATTTTAGGGTCAATGAAAGAGCCTTTCAACTTATGGAACAAGTAAGTGGAAGAGCCGGAAGAAAAAATGGAGACGGACAAGTACTGATTCAAGTAAGCAACCCCACTCACCCAGTATTGCAATTTGTACAACAACATAATTATGAACAATTGTATGATTGGGAAGTTGCAAATAGACAATCCTTTTTCTATCCTCCTTTTAGCCGACTTATTCAAATGGTTTTTAAACATAAAGAAAAACATATTGCCGAAGAAGCTGCCAATGTATTTGCGCATGGGATGAAAAAGGAATTTCAACAGTATATGAACGGTCCATCTCAACCATTAATCGATAGAGTTCGAAATCAGTATATTTGGGAACTGCTGTTTAAACTCCCTAGAGATACCAAACTCATCAATTATTGCAAACACTGTATCGATCAACAAATAACTATTTTGAGCACCAATAAAAGATACCGCGCTGTTCAAGTAATACCCAATATAGATCCTGTTTATTAGCATGTTACTACAAGAAAACATATCATTAAAACCCTATAATAGCTTCGGCATTGAAGCCATTGCCCAATACTACTCGCCAGTCAATACGATGGAGTTGTTACATGAACTTATGACGGAACAAGAACAACTCAAGCAAAAAATATTTGTATTGGGTGGTGGTAGTAATGTTTTATTAACGAAAAATTTTGATGGCTGGGTTTTACACAATCAACTAAAAGGTATTTCTATTATTGAAGAAACAGCGGAAACAGTTTATTTGAAAGCGATGGCAGGCGAATCTTGGCATGGCTTGGTGCAGCATTGTGTAGCAAATAATTGGGGTGGTATTGAAAATTTGAGTTTGATACCCGGCCATGTTGGGGCAGCCCCAATCCAAAATATTGGCGCTTATGGAGTGGAGTTAAAAGATGTGTTACATGAAGTAGAAGCCATGTTAATTGCCGATCAATCAATCATTCAACTAAGTAATAAAGACTGTTTATTTGGTTACCGCGATAGTATTTTTAAGCGCGCGCTAAAAAACCAATCTATCATTACCTCTGTAACGCTTAAGCTAAGCAAAAAGCCTGTCTTCAAAATTAGCTATGGCGCTATTGAGGATGAGTTAGAGAAAATGAATATCAGTTCATTAAACGTTGCAGCCATTTCACAAGCAGTCATCCATATCAGATCTAGTAAATTACCAAACCCTACTATTATTGGTAATGCAGGGAGTTTCTTTAAAAATCCGGTTATACCTAAAATTCAATACGATACATTGCTTCAATCATTTCCACAAATACCAAGCTTCCCTTCTGGTGAAGCAATAAAAATTCCTGCAGGATGGCTCATAGAACAATGCGGATGGAAAGGTTATAGAAAAGACGACGCTGGCTGTTACGAAAAACAAGCATTGGTGTTGGTAAACTATGGAAAAGCAACCGGCAATGAAATTTATGAATTATCTTCAGCCATTATTGAATCTGTGCAAGAAAAATTCAATATTAGTTTAGAACGAGAAGTAAATATTTTATAACTTTTATAATAATCGCATGAAACGCTTTATCCTATTGATTTGTAGCTATTGTGTAATACATGTAAGTATGGCACAAGAACTTGGCCTGAGTTTAAACCATATTGCCCTATCCGTTAAAGATGTAGATGCAGCCGCACAATTTTATAGCACCATCCTCGGATTGAAAGAAATTACCAATAGAACAAAAATGGAAGGCATCCGTTGGTTCTCATTAACAGAAGGTAAAGAGTTGCACTTGGTTTCTATCATTAAAGAACCTGTACAAATAAACAAAGCAGTTCATATCGCACTTACAACAAATGCATTTGATATACTTATTCAGCAACTCAACAAAAACAAAATCCCCTATTCCGATTGGCCTGGCGCCCCCAATAAAATCACTATCCGCGCAGATGGTATCCAACAAATTTATTTTCAAGATAATAATGGGTATTGGATTGAAGTAAATAGCGTTGCAGGCAACCATAATGAAGCGATGATGGCCAAAAAAGAGATAGCTGCTTTACTCGATACACTCAATGCAACTGCAAGTCATGCTCATTTCAACGCTTATTTTAATTTATACACAGACGACTGCAGTTTTATGGGCACAGACGCCACAGAAATTTGGGATAAAAAAGCTTTTATGGCCTATGCAAAACCCTATTTTGATAAAGGAAAGACATGGCATTTCACAGCTATCAAACGCAATATTTATTTAGACAAATCGGGTGCTTGGGGTTGGTTCGATGAATTACTCAATACGCAAATGAAAATCTGTAGAGGCTCTGGCGTTGTGGTAAAAGTGGGCAATGAATGGAAATTGAAACAATATGTTTTATCGATGACGATGCCAAATTCGCAAGTAAAACCGGCAGTTAAATTAAAAGCAGCAGAGGAAGAGGCGTTGATTAAGAAGCTTATTAGTCAATAGGAAAGTCCAGAGGAAAGTCCGTTAGCCAGTCGGGGAGTCCGAAAGACCGAAAGCTAAGCGGACTGGCTCACGGACTTACTGACTCGCTTACCGACTTTCTTACTGACTCGCTTACCGACTTTCTTATTGACTCGCTTACCGACTTTCTTATTGACTCTCTTACAAATATTTCCTAAACCAAGTTAATTGCCGCTTAGCGTACTGCCTTGTATGCACTTTAATTTGATGGATGGCTTCATCCAAACTAATCTTCCCATCTAAATGATCGAATATTTCTTTATAACCTACAGTTTGTAAAGCTGTTTTATCCCGGTATGCAATCACCGATTTTACTTCATCTACTAAACCCGCTTCTACCATTGCATCTACGCGTATATCAATGCGTTTTGTTAACACATCCATCGGCATATCGAGCAGTTTTGTTTCTATTTGAAAGGGGCGTTGCTTCTTCGCAGCCGAACGAAATTCCATGATTGATTTACCTGTTGCATTCAATACTTCGAGTGCTCGCATTAATCGTTGTGGATTTTGTTGCTCTGCAGTATTCCAAAACAAAGGATCTCGATGCTTTAATTCTGCTTGTAACCAAATTAATCCCTTTTGCTGATAGTTATTAATAATATCCGCTCTCACACCTTCAGGGATAAGGGGCATGGGGTCGATCCCTTCACAAAAAGCTTTGATGTATAATCCGGTACCCCCTACCAGTACTACCGCATCATTTTCTTGAAATAAATCCGCTACTTTTTGCAGTGCATATTGTTCGAAATAGCCGGCATTAATATCTTCTGCAACGGAATGAGTAGCAACAAAATAATGGGGAACTGTGGCCAACTCTGTTGCTGAGGGGCGCGCAACACCAATATTCAGTTCTTTATAACATTGCCTAGAGTCTGCAGAAATAATGGATGCACCTAATTGCTGTGCCAATTCAATCGCCTGCGCTGTTTTACCAACTGCTGTTGGACCAGCAATAATATATACTTTCTTCCCTACGTATAGATTAGAATTCATGGCTATTCTCCTCCTCACCGCCTATATCTTCTCCATCACCTGTATCATCAGCTGATTCCTCACCCTCCTCACCAAAACCATCGGTTGCATCAGCTAAATCATATTTTTCTTCAATATCTGCAAACTTATCTCCCAACAAACTCTTCGTACCATATTGTTGTGGTCCAATTCCCTCTGTTCTGGTAATAGAAGGATAACTAATCCTACTATTTTCTTCCTTAGTAACATTAATAAGTGCCACGAGAAAAGTCCAGTGTTTTACAAAATCGTACTCATACACAAATTTCTGATTCGTATCCTGTATTTCTGAGCCAATCACAGTTTCGTGCATCAGTAAAGGCTGTGCACGATAATTTTTCTCATATACATCAAAACTTATTTCTCTACCACGCTGCCAATTATCATTACTTCTATAAAAAGTAGCTTGATGTTTAGTATCAAACTCATACGATTTCAAAATAGCAAAATGTAAATCTTGAAAATTTTGAGTGTGCTTAATTACAATATCTCTGTAAACTGCATCATCTTCTTCTAAATAAATTCTAAATTTTAAAATAGCCATTGCAAGGGGTTGGGGTTATGCTGCAAAATAATAATTATTTAACTGGTTTTAGTCCTAATGTAGCTGCTTTTTCAATCATAAATTGTTGCGCTGCCTCCAACTGATTAGGAATGATGCCATCTAGTATTGCTTCACGGATAGCGTCTTTAATAATACCAACATACTTTCCGGGTGTTAATCCAAAGAGATCCATGATCATTTCTCCACTTATAGGTGGTTGCCAGTTTCTAATTCTATCACTTTCTTCTACTGCTGCCATTTTTTCTTTCACCAATTCAAAATTACTGAGGTAGCGTTTAACTTTCTGTTTATTCTTACTGGTGATATCTGCCGAACAAAGCGTCATCAAATCGTCTATATCTTCTCCTGCATCAAATAATAATCTTCTGATCGCACTATCTGTTATACTCTCTTTGGTTAAACTAATGGGGCGTAAATGCAACAATACCAGTTTTTGTACATAGCGCATAGGCTCATGTAAAGGCAACTTTAATTTGGCAAATATTTTTGGCACCATACGTGCCCCCACTACTTCATGACCGTGGAAAGTATAGCCATGTCCTTCTTCAAACTTTTTAGTAGCAGGCTTACCTATATCATGCAATAGTGCTGCCCATCTTAACCAAAGATTATCGGTATTGGGTGCAATATTATCGAGTACCTGGAGCGTATGATAGAAATTATCTTTATGTCCTTTACCATCAATATATTCCGCGCCATGCAAATCGAGCATTTGAGGAAAGATATATTTTAATAATCCCGATTGAAATAATAAATCCCATCCAATAGAGGGCCTCTCACAACACATTATTTTATTTAACTCATCAGTAATACGTTCTTGAGAAATAATATGAATACGGTGGGCGCTTTCTTTAATCGCCTCAAATGTTGTTGATTCTATATAAAAGCCTAATTGAGTTGCAAATCTAATAGCACGAAGCATCCGTAATGGATCATCACTAAATGTTTGTACTGGGGCCAAAGGTGTTTGAATCTTTTTTTCTTCAATGGCTTTCAATCCCTCAAATGGATCGATAAATTCACCAAACTTGTTTTGATTCAGACAAATTGCCAATGCATTTATTGTGAAATCTCTTCGTAATTGATCATCATGTAAAGTGCCCGCTTCTACAGTGGGTTTGCGGCTATGTTCCAAATAGCTTTCTTTTCTAGCCCCCACAAATTCTATCTCGAAATCACCCCACTTTACTTGTGCAGTACCAAAGTTTTTAAAAAATGCAACAGGAGGTATTGGCTTAAGTGTTTTGGCAAAAGCTTGCGCTAATTCAATACCATCTCCACTACACACAATATCCGCATCTTTTACAATCCGGTTCAATATTTTATCACGCACATACCCCCCAATTAAATAGCAAGGCATACCCATATTGTCAGCTACGGCTCCAATACTTGAAAATAATTGCTGCTCTTTATCTGTAAACACCAAGTTCATGGCCGCAAAGGTACGTGTTTGTTTAAGCTGGTAAAACAGTTAATAATTGCTGTGCGGATATGGTTTCAGCACAGTTAAAATGGCCGTACGGACAAGCAACTTTCCCATGCAATCCGCAAGGGCGGCATTGTAATGGTTGTTTAGTTTCTATAATGAAACGCTGGGTAGATAGGGGTCCGTAACCAAAAGCAGGTATGGTTGAACAATAAATGGCTGCAACAGGTGCATTTACTGCTGAACAAAAATGCATAGGTGCCGAATCATTTACATAGTTCATTTGCGCATCTTGCATCAAGGCTGCTGAGGCTAAGAATGAGAGCTTACCAGTAAGATCGATCACATTTTTGGCAGGCAGTAACGATACAATATATGTACTCACGGCTTGGTCTGAAGGTGCCCCAACAATTATTATAGCAAATTCATCGGGCACCATTTCCAAGAAATCGGCCCATTTGTGAGCAGGGTACTGTTTTGTAAACCAAACAGAAGAGGGCGCCACAACGATATATGGTTTTCTTTTAAACTCCAATACCTGGGCATAATCTTTTTCAGAAGGATATAAACGAGGTTGTGCTAATTTTGCAGCGGGAAATGAAGAAAGCAAAAGATGATTCCTTTGGGTTTCATGTAAGGGGTTCTCCAAATTGTTCATTTCATGCTTCACCACTTGCTTGAACAAAAAACTAAAAGGATTTTTATTGAATCCAATTGTATTTTTTGCCCCCGAAAAAGCAGTTAAAAAACCCGTAGCAGCATAGCGTTGCAGATTAATAACAATATCATACTTGTTTTTCCGGATCGTACCTAATACACGTATTAAAGAACCATACTTATCATTTTGTTTATCCCAGATTATTATTTCATTCAAAAAAGGATGCGCCGCAAACAAATGTTCATTACCCTTTCGAAGAGCAAAATCAATTCGATCATTTGGGAATAATTGATGGACTGATTCCAACAAAGCGGTTGCTAAAACAACATCGCCAATAAAAGCGGTTTGAATAATGAGCACGCGGGGCATGCCACAAATTTACTTACTCGTACTCTAATTCGTTGCTATTAAATTCCCAATCAAACAAAATAAAGCGTTTTGATAGCTGTTTTAGTCGCCGATATCGCCAACTCACAGATTTTTTTATGGGTATATTCTCCATATTAATGACCTGTGTAGAAACACCCACTTTAAGAACGCTCTTCAAAAGGGGTTGCTTCTTTATTTTAGTAACGGAAGATAGGGTGGTTGTCATTTCACTGAAAAAATTATTGTGAATAATATGCAATACTCGTTTCCCAAATGATAGTGAGCTTGCTTCAACAAAAGAAGAAATTAAATTTCATAAATGATATCGACTATTCAGCAATTACTACCATTTTATCCTTCTTTATCTACATTATTTTGAGATAAAAAAAATAATATCATTGGGCAACATTGAATAGTATCAAATAGGATAGCCGAAGGGCTAATGTTATTTTACTTAATTATTCATAAATGACGCGTAAGTCTTATTTTTACTGAAAAAACGCATGCAGAAAGAGCAGATCATTGCGGCATTTGCCAATAGAGAATTATTGAAAGACCCAATTTATGTAGATGCAGTAAAAGCAACTATTGAAAAGATTGATAAAGGTGAGCTCAGAGTTGCTGAACCAAGTACGAATGGTTGGGTAGTAAATGAATGGGTAAAACAAGCCATTCTACTCTATTTTGGAATCCAACAAATGCAAACCTGGGATGCACCTCCTTTTGAATTTTACGACAAAATGTTGCTTAAAAACAACTATAAAGAACTTGGTGTACGTGCAGTGCCTCCTGCTACAGCGCGTTATGGCGCTTATATTGCGAAAAATGTAGTGCTCATGCCCAGCTATGTAAATATTGGTGCGTATGTAGATGAAGGCAGTATGGTTGATACTTGGGCTACCGTTGGTAGCTGCGCCCAAATCGGTAAACATGTTCATTTAAGTGGCGGCGTTGGCATTGGGGGTGTATTAGAACCTTTGCAGGCTAGTCCGGTTATAATTGAAGATGGTTGCTTTATCGGCAGTCGTTGTATTGTGGTTGAAGGCGTAATTGTAGAAAAAGAAGCAGTACTTGGTGCAAATGTTGTACTCACGCAATCAACAAAAATCATCGATGTAAGTGGAGATTCACCCATTGAAATGAGAGGCAGGGTGCCTGCGAGAAGTGTAGTAATACCAGGTAGTTATACAAAGAAATTTAATGCCGGTGAATACCATGTAAGTTGTGCCCTTATTATCGGACAAAGAAAGCCAAGTACAGATTTAAAAACAAGTTTAAACGATGCGCTTAGAGATTTCAATGTGAGCGTTTAGCATGAATAATACAGCGCAAAAATCATATTTACTAGCGGGTTTTATTTTTGCCCTTAGCGGTGCAATCCTTTTTTCTACCAAAGCGATTTTGGTGAAATTAGCTTTTAAAGAAACAAATATTGATGCAATTAGTTTATTAGCATTAAGGATGCTTTTCTCCCTGCCTTTTTATTTAGTAGCTGCATGGATCGGAAATAGAAAAGCAACCCTAACACCCTTATCAAAAAAACAAATAGTCTGGATTATTGTATTAGGCATTTTTGGTTATTACTTGAGTAGTTTATTCGATTTTATAGGATTACAATATGTATCTGCGGGTTTAGAAAGATTGATATTATTCCTCTATCCAACATTTGCCGTATTGCTCAATACATTTATTTTTAAAACCGCATTAAAGAAGCTTCAAATCATAGCTTTGGCGCTTTCATATACAGGCATTGGTATTGCCTATTTTGCAGAAATGCAAACAGATTTTAATACGCCTGGATTTTACTATGGCTCTTGGATGATTTTTTTGTGCGCCATCACTTATTCTTTTTACTTAGTGGGAACTGGTAGGCTGGTACAAGCAGCTGGCGCCACACGTTATACAGCCTATGCCATGCTGGCCGCTAGCACTGGGGTATTTATTCATTTTGCTTGTACAAGATCTGTAAGCAATATTCAATTTACAACAACCCTTATCTATTATGCTATTGCACTTGCCCTTATTGCCACGGTAATTCCATCATTCTTGATGAGCTTAGGTATGAAAAGAATTGGCAGTAATAATGTATCAATTATTACCAGTATTGGTCCGGTATCAACAATTATACAAGCATACTTTTTTTTAGGAGAAAAAATATTGTTCCTGCAAATTGCAGGAACAATATTGGTGATTGCCGGGGTGGTATTAATTGGTTGGCAAACACAAAAAAAACAAGCGGATACGGGAATTTAAAATTTAGTCGGCATGACTATACGCCACTTCTAACTCACTTAATTTTTCAAACTGCTCAATGGTTAATGGCTTGGTTATAAAGTGTGTTACATTACTATATTTTTTAGATTTTTCATAATCGTTATGATCAATAGAAGAAGTTAGAATAATTACTGGCCAAGGCTGACTCATTTTTTCATATTCTTTTAAAAAATCCCAGCCCGAGCGACCAACAAAATTCAAGTCGAGGAAAATCTTTCTTTTCAAATTTGGATTCTCTCTCACATATCGTAAGGCATCATCGATATCATCAAATGAATGAACAGGTAAACTTGGCATTACATTCTTAATAATTAACCCATTTAATTTATTAACCAAATGATCATCATCAACTAAACATATTTCTTCAATTGCCTGGTTTAATAGATATTTATTTAAGGAAATACTGCTTGTAGACGCAAAGTTTATTTGATCGTTCAGCTTATAAATAGCATCATTCATCAAATTTGCAGATTTCTCTACTTCTAAAAATATTTGAGAATACGTGTATACATTATTATCCTGAAACTTAGCGGTTTGTATAAGTTGTAATATTTTAGAGAATTCATGTCTTAATTCATGTGAAGTAATAAATGAAATTTTCTTTAAGTGAGCCATTTGCTCCTGTACCTCTTTCTCTGATACTTTTTTGAGTGTAATATCTTTTTGTATGGTTATATTTCCGGTAATATTTCCATCCTTGTCGTAAATGGTTTCTATCATAATATCTAACCATAGCTTAGATCCACTTTTAGTATAATACAATACTTCTGATCTTATACCTCTCCCCTGTTCAATTACACGTTTAATTTTTTGTAGCGTTTCTTTATTGGTTTCTGCTCCTTTCAAAAAGCTACCAGGTTTTTTGCCCATTACTTCACGCATGCTAAAGCCTGTTACTTTTACAAAAGCATCATTCACCCATGTAATTTGATTTTCCGGATTACAAAGAATAACTATACTACTAATTTTCTGTGCAATTTTCGTAAACTTTCCAAATTCAATTTTTGTATTCTCCATTAACTCCTGTTGCCGTTTTATTTGCAGCTGCGCTTCTTTAACAGGTGTGATGTCTAAACAGGTTCCTGCGTATCCTAAAAATTCGCCCAATTTATTATACAGCGGGTTCCCTTTTTGGGTTAACCATCGATAACTGCCATCACGTTTGCGAAATCGAAAAGTTATATTATAGCTAATTTGTTTTTGAAAGGCCATTTTACGCTCGTCTAAAACAAATTGTAGATCTTCTGGATGTATTGCTTGTAACCATCCTGCCCCTAATTCATCTTCCAATGCTGTTCCTGTAAATTGCAGCCAAGATGTATTAACAAAGTTCATATTGTGCATTTCATCAGACAGCCACATCATATCTGGCATATGATCGGCTATATCTCGGAACCATTCTCCTTTATACCCATCTTCAATAGAAACCATTCTCCCATTAGGCTTATCAACTATACTATGTGCAACTGTTAATGCCCCTTCTTTACCAATTTGGATTACCGCAATTGGCTTATCCTTTTTGTCTTTGATTAAGCTCAATTCATAATTTACAAACGACTTTCCGCCGTTGCCCTGTAAAGATTTATATTGGATAGTTACACCATTTGCATGTTCATGTGTACACTTACGTATAGCTTGTTTAAATTGAACACAATCTGCTGTATCCACTAATGCATCGAAATTTATGTCTACCATTGATTCACCAAGAATCTGACACCTGCGCTGAAATGCTTCATTTGTATAGGTAATATTACCCTGCAAATCGGTAGTAATTACATAATGACTATTGGATTGAAGAAGTGGTGAAATATTTTTATCAAGTGTATAAGGATATCGCATGTGCAGCTATTTGAATTTTATGACTTCATCAATTACAGTGGTAAGCATTAGAAAGTCTTTTGACTTATCTAAAAAATAATTTGCACCAAGTGCTAGGCAAGCTTCTCTATAATCTGCGATTGTATTATTAGTTAGCATGATAATAATTGGCTTAGCGCTGGAATTTTTGCGGATACGTTTGAGCATTTCAATTCCATTCATCCCAGGCAGGTTTATATCTAGAATTAGAATATCGGGGATTGTTTCTTCAAATAGCAATAATCCATCTTCGGCAGTAACCGCAGATCTAACATAGCAATCTGGAGAATACTCACTAATTAATAATGTCAGTCTTTCCAAAATAAAAGGAGCATCATCAACAATTAATATCTGGGGCGAATTTGTAAGCATTTGGATCATTCTGCCAGCAAGATACTATAGCTATAAAAAAAGCCTTGTAGACTGCTCTACAAAGCTCATGTAGTTACCATACTACAATTGGCAATTTATTAGAATAGTTTATGCTCAATAGCATACTTTACAAGGTCGGCATTATTCCTTATATTCATTTTATCCATAATACGTGAACGATAGGTGCTAATCGTATTTACATTTAAGGAAAGACATTCACCGATTACAGAAATTGTTTTTCCTTCTACTATCATTTTAAGCACTTCAAATTCCCTATCAGATAAGTTTTCGTGGGGCAGTTTAGAACTATCAATCTCTAGAGAGCCAGCCAAAACCTCAGCCACTTTATTCGTAATATACTTCCTGCCATTCAATATTTGCTGTACGGCTGTAACGAGTTCATAAGGCGCACTTTCTTTGGTTAAATAGCCAGAAGCACCCGCCTTTATAGCGCGTACAGCATATTGTTCAGGAGAATGCATACTTAACATTAAAACCGGTGTACCTGGGGCGTGCGTCTTAATCTGTTTTAGAATTTCAATCCCCGAGTAGCCTGGCATGCTAATATCTGAAATAATAATATCCCAGGTTTCTTTTATAGCCCGCTTAAATAAATCAGCAGAATCAGCTACATCATGTATTTCTGCAAAAGGAAGTGATTCTAGCAATATTTTCTTTAATCCTTCGCGTATAAGCGTATGATCATCTGCAATTAAAATCTTCATAGCATCTGCCTATTAAAAGTATAACAAATGCTAAGGTAAAGGAAATTATCTGTCTACCCCAACGCTACTAACCGATTTCAGCTCTTCAAAAAAAGTTTTAATAAAATCGAATGAAAGCGGCTTTGTAATGTAATCGATCACCGATTTGTAGCCCCGAGCCCTTTCCCTATCCCGATTATCAATAGATGATGAAAGCACAATCACATTTGAAGCAGCGGAAAATGCACTGTAATCATTTAAAAATTCCCAGCCACCCCTGCCGGGAAAATTTATATCCAGAAATACAAGTGACTCTTGAAGATTTTCCGCTTGCTTCAAATATGAAAGTGCCTCATCAATATCTAGAAATACTTCTACCTGCATCTCGGGCAGAAGTGCTTGAACAATTTTTTTATTCAACACGTTTGTTAATACATCATCATCCACAAAAATGATACGATTATAACCACCACCTTCTTTACCATTCTCAAAAAAACCATCATTTTGATTGAAAGATAGTTTGTGATTCAATTTAAAAATTGAGGAGTTTATCAACTGTATCGACTTTTTTGCTTCCGCTATTAAATCAAGACGCTCTGCATCCGTGATAAATCGATTATCGAGCAAGTTAACAATCGATTGAATTTTGGCATACTCATGACGCATCTCGTGCGAAGTAATAAACGAAAGTTCTTGCAGCCTGGATTTGTATTTTTCTGTTTGGAGTTCAGTATATTTTCGCTCCGTGATATCTTGGGTAATACCTAACAAGTATAAAACGTCTGACCCACTACGCTCAAAAACAAATAATCGTGTATGAAAATATAAATAATTCCCTTTTTTCGTCTTACACCTTGTTTCTACTTCCTGCATTTCGTCTACACCCATGCTCATTGAAGCTTTCAACGCATTTTGAACAATACACCAATCATCCGGATGTGTTATTGACTTAAGGGAAATACAATTTATATCTTCACCGCCTAATTCCGAAAAGCCGAGTACTTGATTTAATACTGAATTACGCACTATAAACTTTTTATCGCGCACATCAAACACAAAAACCATATCCGGTAGTTTATGAAATACCGTTTCTAGTAATGCATGCTGGTTAACACGATTCGGAAAAAGATTGTTGTCGGTGTACATGGGTGTAATATGTTTAATGCTTAAATTGTTCTAAAGTACTATACCAAGAACGGAAGTAAGAAAACAACCAAAGGAGCACATAAATAGTTATAAGAAGCTTTATGAAAAACAGTTTTAGATTATGAACAGAAAAGATTTTTCCTAAAAACTGCACGAATTGAAAAATACTCAGTAAGGCATATGAAACTAAAATTGATCTATATGGCTCTTTCTGACTCATACTTATTGTTTCATAAGATTATTAAATATCATGCCACAGTTACAAACGTTGATTTTCAATAGTTTATGCTTTTTTTCTTTGTAGTGATTTTCACAATTTTGGGAGAGCATTCCATTTTTGGGATTTTCTTACATTTTTTTCCAACGCACACTGCTACATTGTACTTATATAATTAAATAGTTACGATGAAAGCAACTAAGCCACTGAAAATTTTTATACTTGAAGATGATCTCTGGTATGGTACTATGCTAGAGCATTATCTTAGTTTAAACCCCGACTATCAGGTAACAAAATTTGAAACTGAAAAAGATTTTTTTAGTCGTTTGCATGAAAACCCCGATGTTGTTACGCTCGATTATACGCTTACAGAGCAAGATGGAAATAAAGTGCTCAAAAAAATTAAAACAACTAATCCAGATACGGAAGTGATCATGATTTCTGGTCAGGAAGATATTGCTACTGCGGTTGAACTATTGAAACTAGGGGCTTTCGACTATATCGTAAAAGATGATGACACAAAAGATCGTTTATGGAATACACTAATTCATTTACAAGAAATTAAAGGTTTAAAAAAAGAAGTAGAAATATTAAAGGATGAATTGAAAAAAACATATGACTTTTCAAAAGTAATTATTGGACAAAGTGACGCCATAAAAAAAGTATTTGCACTTATAGAAAAAGCTACAAAAACAAGTATTACAGTCTCTATAACGGGCGAAACCGGTACTGGCAAGGAAATGGTTGCAAAAGCAATTCATTATAATTCAGGCCGGCACAAATATCCTTTTATTGCAATTAATGTAGCAGCTATCCCAAAGGAGTTATTAGAAACCGAGCTATTCGGCCATGAAAAAGGTGCTTTTACTGGTGCAGCAGGTAGGCGCATCGGAAAGTTTGAAGAAGCAAATAAAGGAACCATTTTCTTGGATGAAATTGGTGAAATGGACATGTACTTACAAGCTAAATTACTACGGGTGCTTCAGGAAAGAGAAATTACAAGAGTGGGCGGAAATGCTGTTGTACCAATAGATGTACGCATTATTGTAGCTACCCATAGAAATTTGCTAACGGAAGTATCAAATAAACAGTTTAGGGAAGATTTGTATTATCGTCTACTAGGCTTACCCATAGAATTACCCCCCTTGAGAGAGCGAGGTAATGATATTCTCATACTAGCAAAATATTTTATACAAAGTTTTTGTACAGACAACCGCATTCCAATAAAATCTCTAACGCAAGAAGCACAGCAAAAACTAAAATCATACCATTTTCCGGGGAATGTTCGTGAATTAAAATCATTAATGGAATTGGCCACAGTGATGAGTGACGATCAAAATATCTACGCACATGATATTAACCTAGAAACGGTAACTAATTTTGGTAACCTATTGAATAAAGAAACATCTCTCCGAGAATATGAAACGCAGATTATTCAGTACTTTTTAAATAAATACGACCAAGATGTAATGCTGGTTTCAAAGAAACTTGATATTGGCAAATCAACTATTTATCGAATGTTACAAAACGGTGAAATTGCCGTACGCTAATATGGAATCCAATACTGATATATCACTATTAGAAGCCGCACTTGAGATGGAAAAGGCTGCTCGCTATGCCGCAGAAAGAAAGCTACAAGAAAAACAAAAAGAGCTAGCACAAGTAATACAGAAACAAAAAGAAGATGCTCATCATCTATCCTCTGCTATTCAACCTGCATTAATTGATAGTATTACTGCACACTTACAAACAGGTATTTTAATAGAAAATGAAAGTGGTTTAGTTGTAACAATTAACACCGCATTTTGTAAACTATTTGATATAGTTAGTTTACCAAGCAGCATAATAGGAAATGATTTGTTTCAAAAAAAGTTATTCACTCCTTCCTTATTTGTCAATTATACCTACTTCCTCCAACGAACCAATGAAATACTAAATAATAGAGAAGAAATTAGAAGTGATATTATTGAACTAAAATCGGGGGTTGTGTTAGAGCGCGATTATATGCCCATTTTTCAGCAGGGTACATATAAGGGTCATATCTGGTATTATCACAATTCAACCGAAAAAAACAGCTTAGAAAAAAAAATACAAACGCAAAAACATCTATATGAAAATATACTCAGCAAAATGCCTGCTGATATTGCTGTTTTTAATCCTGAACATGCAGAGTTATTCTTAAATCCGATTGCTATAAAAGACGCTGATTTAAGAAAGTGGGTAATAGAATGGATGATTGGGAAACAAGAAAAAACAAATAACAATTCCGGTTGGGAAGATGCGGGTGCCTATAGAGCCCTTTTTAATAAAGTAATCCGAAAAAAAGAAATGGGCTCAGTAGAAGAAACAAAAATAAATGAGTTTGGTATTGAAGAACATTTTTTACGTCACTTATACCCGATTGTAGACCATAATAATGAGATAACCATGTTGATCAGCTACACAACCAATATTACAGAAAGGGTAAAAGCTGAGCAAGCCATCTTAAAAGCAAAATTTGTAACAGAAGAAGCCGCTAAAGCAAAAGAAGCTTTTCTTGCAAATATGAGTCATGAAATTAGAACACCGATGAATGGTATCATCGGACTCACAAAGCTGTTACAAAAAACAAAATTAACACCACAACAAAAAAAGCTAACAACATTGATGGATACAACTGCAGAAGAGCTTCTAGTGGTAGTAAACGATATCTTGAATATACAAAAAATGGCTGCAGGTAAAATTGAATTAGAAAAAATACCATTCAATCCTATTACACAAATTAGTGCAACACTATCTGCATTGAAATATAAAGCAAAAGAGAAAAAAATTTATCTGCGTCTCACAAAATCAGCTTTTCAGAACTTTACTTTACAAGGCGATCCGCATAGACTGAACCAAATACTCAATAATTTAATTGGGAACGCCATCAAATTTACTTTACATGGTGGGGTAACTGTACATGTAAAAACCACTACTGAAAAAGATAAATTACTATTACATATACGTGTAAAAGATACGGGTATAGGTATCCCCAAAGAAAAACTAAATACTATCTTCTTACCATTTGTACAAGCAAATGAAACCACAACTAGGCAATTTGGTGGAACAGGATTAGGCCTAAGTATTTGCAAGAATTTAGTTGACTTACATGGTGGTACGCTTACCGTTAGTAGTATACCAGAAAAAGGTACAAGTTTCGAAATAATCCTTCCTTATAACATAGCCAATACCGATCCAAAGGAAAGGAATACGTATACCATCCATGGTGATGAAATGAATGGAAAAAAAATATTGATTGCGGAAGATGGCGCATTAAATAGTTTTATCGCCGAAGAATACTTACATGCTTATGGCGCCACTACAAAAATTGTTGAGACTGGTATGGCTGCTATTACATGTGTGCAAAAAGAACACTATGATGTTGTACTGATGGATATTGCTATGCCCGAAATGGATGGCATCTCCGCCACAAAAAAAATTCGTTCACTTGCAAACACACAAAAAGCCAATATTCCCATCATTGCACTTACGGCAAATGTTCATGAAAAAGATATAGCTACTTATTTAGCTGCTGGCATGCAAGCATTTATTCCTAAGCCATTCACAGAAGACGTACTCATTAAAACAATACTTCAGGTTTGTGAAAAAAAAGATGTAACCTTATATGATGCCACTACATTAAACAGATCAGGAAGGGGTAAGCCCCAATTCATTGAAAAAATGGTGTCGCTTTTTTTAAGTACAGCCCCAGCAGATATTGCTTTATTAGAAAAAGCAGTAATCGAAAAAAATTGGTTGATGGTGCATCAAACTGCCCATCGAATGAAATCTAGTTTTGATGGTATGGGTATCCAATCACTTAAATCAACAATTCGGATGGTAGAGCAACTAGCCAAAAGCCATCCAAACGAAGAGCAACTTCATCAACTCTTAGACAAAATATGCAGTACCTCTAAAAAAGTAATGATTGCATTACAACATGATTTCCCAAAAAATAATCTAGTCCCATCGATATAAACAATTCCCATTTATGGAATTTATCCCAAAATAGAATATAACTAACTACTTGATTATCAATTAAATACCTGATAAATCAGACTGGCATACCATTAGCAGTTCTTATTTACGAGATTCAACCACCCCACTTTGAATCTAACAAAATAGAACTAAAATATGGAGATTATTCATTTGGTTTCGGGGAACCTAGCCAACAATAATGCGATGGTTGTTGCTATTAATAATTTAGCTACTGAACAAGCGCGGCTCGGATATAGCGTTAAACTTTGGGATATATCAGAAACACCGCATGATGAATTTCAGCAAAAAACATATAAAACGATCTTGTTCCCTGCAAAGCAGTTGATCTGGAATACAACAAAAGAAATCAATCTAGCTATTCAACATTTAAAAAAAGGAACCATCGTACACTTGCATGGAAGTTTTGTTCCTGTTTACTTCACTGTAGCTTATCATCTAAAGAAAAAAAATATTCCATTTGTTTATACAACCTATGGCATGTATATTAATGAGGAAATTAAAGAGCGTGGCCTAATACGAAAAATGTATTTTAAATTATTTGAGCAAATGCTCATTCGTTGGTCGTCTGTATTACATATCACAGGCGCCAATGAAAAAGTATTACTGTATGAAACTAAAAACAATGTTGAAGGTAAACTGGTACTTATACCCAATGGATTAACGAATGAAAATAGACTTATTCCGCCAAAGATCAAACGAAATGAAGATCCAGTATTTGGTTTTTGTGGTAAGCTAGATATTCATGCAAAGGGTTTAGATATTTTATTGCAAGCATTTGCTGAATATAAAAACAAATATTTTGAAAAGGGGGTGCTTTGGATTATAGGCGATGGCAACGATAAGCAAATACTCTATGAATTAGCCAATGACCTAGGCATCAAACAGTATGTATCATTTAAAGGCAGTGTATATGGATTAAGGAAATTTGAAATGTTGGGTAAAATTGATGTTTTTGTAAGACCATCAAGAATTGAGCATTTCCCTTCTGCCATTTTAGAAGCAGCTTCATCTTCGGTACCAATTATTGTATCAAAGGCAACCAACATGGGTGAGTTTATTACGCAATATGATGCCGGATATGTACTTGACCAGAATACGCCCAATGCATTAGCGAAAATACTGTTGAAAACATATACTGATATCCGGAGTTATCAATGGGATCATAAAAGAAGAAATGCATATCGAATGGTAAGCGAGAAATTTCAATGGAATCATATTGCCGAGGAACATATTCACGTTTATGAAAAAGTACTTGATCACCAAGCTGCCTAGCTACAAATTTTATACATGTAATGAACTATATCCCCCGAAGAGAATGGCTAGAATCGCATTGTAAATATGAATCTGTTCAACAAAAAGATCCAGCTTCCTATCCCTTCCTTTATGGCAGATATGCCTTTACGCAGGCCAGTATAGAACCCGCAAATGATATCCATATATTACTAGATCTTTTCGAAAGGTTTACAAGTTTCCCACTTGTAATCAGTGGCAATTGGTTTGCTAATAGCTATGCCGAAGCATTGTATTTCAAATATCACCAACAACAATCGGTACATTTATTAGATGCAACTATTCAAGAGCGCGTACTGAATATGCTAAGATCTAATTGCTATATTTATATCGAGCCTAATCATCTATCTACGAGAAACACTGCATTAGCTGAATCTATGTACCTGCAACTGCCAATCCTTGCTTATGCAAGCGAAGCCAATATAGCTATAACATCCCAAAAAGCTATATACTATAAAAACGCATCTGAGCTATTGAGTGCACTACGCTCATTACATCCTGCAAGAGTAAGCGAAATAGGCAATATGATGAAAATAGTAATTGAAGGCAAATTAAATGCTAATGTGCCGCATATGATTAAGTAACTTTACTGGAAATTACTTGATACATGCAGGGATTGAGTGAAAATAAACAACAATTTTACTTACTTGTATTAGTGAATGCATTTGTTGGCGCCATGCTAGGTTTAGAACGAGCCATATTACCTAGTTTAGGCGAGCAAGTGTTTAAGTTAGATGCACATACAGCCATACTTACTTTTATTATGGCATTTGGCATAACCAAAGCAATAGGCAATTACAGTGTTGCGCAACTAACCAAATGGTATAGCAGAAAACAAATCTTAATTGCGGGATGGTTATTTGCACTGCCAGTACCCATTTTACTCATGTATGCACAATCTTGGTGGTGGGTTATCTTAGCAAATATTTTACTTGGTATTAACCAGGGTTTATCTTGGTCTGCAACCGTGATAATGAAGATAGATATTGTAGGTGTAAAAAACCGTGGATTAGCAATGGGTATAAATGAATTTGCAGGATATTTAGCTGTTGGCCTCGCATCATATCTTGCTACGCATATTGCTGGTACTTATGGTTATGCCTATTTTCCATTTATACCCGGACTACTATTTTCTATTAGTGGTTTGCTGATTTCTATTTTATTAATTTCAGACACAACCCATTTTGTACAAGCAGAAAGTAAAGAAAGTAAAATACCTATTTTTAAAAATGTATGGCTTCAAACCGCATGGGCCCATAAAAATATCGGATCTGTATCGTTGAACGGATTGGTAAATAACATGAATGATGCAGTGGTGTGGGGCTTATTACCACTATTATTAATGCAGAAAAATTTTAGTTTATCTCAAATTGGCATTATTGCTGGTGTGTATCCAACTGTATGGGGCTTATTGCAACTTTTTACAGGCAAAATGGGTGATACCTATTGCAAGAAACAAATCATAACAATTGGCATGTGTATACAAGCCTTGGCAATAAGTATACTTGCTTTATCCAACAATTATATCATACTTATTGCTTCTTCAATTGCATTAGGTATTGGAACGGCAATGGTATACCCTAATTTTTTAACTGTAGTAGCAGAAAATACACATCCAACTCAACGGGCTGAAAGCCTAAGTATTTTTCGTTTTATGAGAGATGGTGGCTATGTTATTGGAGCTATAGTTGCCGGAATTTTGGCCGATCAATTAAGTATGCGCAGTGCTATAATCTTCATGGCTATACTAACCGCCCTAGCAGGTTTACTAGCTAACTTTCGCATGTGCTGTACTTTAAAAAAAGTATATCCATCCGAAGATTGTATTTGGGCAGCCCCTTATTAATGAGGAAGCTTCTCTCTAAAATACCCATATGTCCATGTTCCAGCTATTGCACTTAGCACAACCATGATCGTTACCAAAAAACCACTCCCAATTTGAGCAAATAATGGTCCGGGACAAGCACCGGTTACAGCCCATCCTAAGCCAAATAAGAGTCCACCATAAATTTGCCCTTTACTAAACTGCTTTGGATGAAATGAAATGTTTTCACCATGAATCGTTTTCACTTTACATTTTTTAATTAGCCAAACCGAAATGATGCCAACTACCACAGCTGTACCAATTACTCCATACATATGAAAACTTTGTAAGCGAAACATTTCCTGTATTCTAAACCAAGAAATAATCTCCGCTTTTACAAAAACAATTCCGAAAATAATTCCCACCATCATATATTTGAAATTATACCACCATGGATTTGATATTTGTGATTCATTAACACACATAGTATCTAAAGAACGAACTTCAAAATCAGTATCCCTATTTTCAATAGGTATTGAAGCATCAATACGGTTATTTTTTTCAATTGTTTGCATATTTATTTTATTAGCTTGTAATGATTAAATTGTGTTATAAGCGAAGAATAAATGGGAGAATAATATTTGCCATCAAAAACCCACCGATCATAAACATGATGGTTGCTACTAATGAGGGCCATTGTAAATCACTTAACCCCATAATGGCATGACCCGATGTACACCCGCCTGCATATCTTGTGCCAAACCCTACTAAAAAACCGCCCACAATAAGCATTATAAAGCCTCGAAGTGTAAACAAACTTTCAATTGAAAAAAGCTCAGTTGGCAACACGCTTGTATTATCCGTAATACCATAGCTTGCTAACTCAGAAGCTAATTCAGGATTAATTACAATAGGATTTGGGTTGGCTAATAATTGGGATGCAATAACTGCACCTATTAAAATTCCGGTTACAAAAAAGAAATTCCAAGCTTCTTTCTTCCAATCATACTTGAAAAATTTAATATCTGCAGGGAAACACGCTGCACATATATGACGCAAATTTGCGGATATGCCGAAATGCTTATTCCCTAAGAGAAGTAGTATAGGAACTATGAGCCCAATGAGTATACCCGCCACATACCAAGGCCAAGGTTGTTTTACTGTTTCTAACATGATTCTATTGTTTTAAAGTTTCAAAAAAATGAGTTCAAAAGTGATAATTAAAAATCAGATTCCACGAAAGCATATCAACTCTATTAATTATATGCTTATCATCAATAGCTTCTCTTGTGGCTTTTCCTTTATATACAAATAATAATTCAGTTTCTAAGCCATTAAGAAACCCATTAAAGATATACCTGGCATCTACATTAAACTGATAATAAGAAGGCATCCCATATTTATTTAATCTATAATTTTTTACACTTGGTAAATCATGGTAACCCATTCCAGACTGAACTTTTAAGTTAAGTTCATGAAACGTATATCCGGCTTTTATTACGTATGCACGTACATCTCCCAATCCCTCATTGCGTTCTCTTGGCAGAAAAGTGAAAAATGGATCACGCCCCCACTCCCTGGGCATCAGATATCGCCCATCGGCTGTTATACGGTTATAGTTAATAGAAGCGTCAAAAAAATTTGTTGATACGCCTATTTTAGCTCCCCATGATTGCGACATACTAGCTTTATTGACATATGTTTTTGCTACATCTTCATTACCCCCATCCCGAATAGCATCCTGCCTAACATATTGAAATCCGATTAAAATGTTACTACTTTCTTTTACTTCATGTACAAACTGCGCTTGCAATAATGATGAATTAAAAATATTTTCAACGAACACATTACTTATTTCACCTAAGAAACCATTTTTAAATTGATGTGTAATTCCTGCCATTAAAATGCCCTTGCTATTTACATTTCCATGATAGTTAGATTTACTCCCGTCGGCATTTAACCCCTGTGGATATACGCCAATTGATTCTGCTATTGTATACCATTTTACAGTACTTCTTGGAGATATTTCATACAAATATCCACCTTCTATTTTTGTATTTTTAACATCATTAATCACTACATAAACACCTCCAATCTCTGTAGGTCGCATACGACCATCCTGCAAATGAATGAATGGGGTGTTGATTAGCTGTTTCCCAAATGTTATATGCGACTGCTTCCAACTATACTTTAAATACAATTCTTCAAGCCTATTCATGTCATTTTTATTCGCTGGGTCTGCTATATCAAACAAGCCCAACTCATACCTACTCATCTGATTTGTTTTTGGATCGGGATATGTTAAATCAGATGAACCAATATTGAAAATAAAAAAACCACTTGCGCCAAACTGAAAGCCTTTCATTTTAGCTGTTTCATATTTAATACCGCCCCCAATAGCATTCGCATAATAATCTGTTAGCCCAATCTTATTATCCGTTGCCATAAAAAAATACCTGAAATGACCATGCACTTGTCCTTTTTTAAAGGCATACAACAGAGATGTTGTATCCTCGGCCAGATTTTCTTTTCCTTTCCACAGTAACGGCTTTTCAGGAATTTTTTGATACTGCGAAAAAGCAATATTACCAGTTTTCAAAAGAACTACTAGTATTAAAATTTTCTTCATTTTCTTATTTTATCGTTCCTGTTCTACTATTCATATAACCTTGCACATCTGCAAGCCCGCCGCCATTGTATATATTTTTTATGCCCAACTGGTGCAAGTATGCAACAGCTTGACCACTTCTATTACCACTACGGCAGTAAAAAACAATAGAGCTATTACCCAATTCTGAAATCTCAGTGTACCGGTGTTGAAATTGGTCGAGCGGAATATTTATTGCCCCATCAATATGCCCTGAATTAAATTCCATAATTGTTCGTACATCAACAAATTTTGTGGTGGGATTCTTTATTATGTCTTCAAGTTTCATAGCCAAGATTTTTAATGAATAATTTTTTTTATGTATTGAAATCTAAACGAAAACATGGTATGCTCATCAGTATCCATAAATGACATAAGCTCCATTGAACTTGCAAAATGATACAGCGCAAACACAATATCCACTACGATATAACTGGGTTTCCTTCATTTACCCATTCACTCATTCCAGCAGAATAATTCAGAATATTTTTAAACCCATTTTTTATCAATAAGGAATAAGCAATTGCTGCTCTATCACCACTTTGACAATGGATGATAACATTTCTATCCTTGCTGATGTTATCCAAATTACTGAGTATTGTTCCTACAAACACATTGTCTGCACCCTCAATATGCCCACTGTTAAACTCAGCCACGCCACGCAAATCAACAATCTGAATTTCATTTTTTTTATGTATCGATTTAAACTCAGCTAAGGAAATTACATTCGCTTTATTTAATGCACCTCCGGCTTGTTCCCATTCTGTAGTAGAAGCGATATAACCATAAATATTATCAAGACCAATTCTCATTAATTTTCTTGTAAGATCATCCAGTTGAGTTTCATCAGCTAACAAAATAAACGGTTCTTCATAAGTAAGAAACCACCCTGCCCATGTAGCAAATGAAGTATTCCCTTGAATATTTATGCTTTCTGGAATAAACCCTCTTGCAAACTCAATTTTATTCCTTGTATCAATTAGTTTAATCCCATTTTTCAAGGCATTTTTCAATGCTTCATTATTCAATTTTTGCAACTTAGGCACTCCGGTAAGTAATGGCCTATCTTCTTTATTTAGTTTCTTCATCATGGCAAAATATTTAGGGGGCTCAGGCTGATCTGTCAGTAAATATTTTACAAAATCATCTTCATTATTTTCATATTGAAAAGCCCAGTTCCTAGCTTTTTCATACCCTACTGTTGTACTTGGTACAGCACCTAATGCTTTCCCACATGCGGAACCAGCACCATGGCCTGGCCAAACCTGAATATAATCAGACAGGGCATTGAATTTTTTAAGAGAATTAAACATTTGATGTGCCCCTTTATCTTGAGTTCCTTTCAACCCGGCCGCTTTTTCTAATAAATCGGGTCTTCCAATATCTCCCACAAAAACAAAATCGCCAGTAAATAGCATTACAGGCTCATCAATTGCCGGTGTATCGGTTAAAAGAAAACTAATACTTTCAGGTGTATGTCCTGGGGTATGCAGTACCTCAAACTTGAGATTTCCTACTTTCAGTATATCACCATCCTTAACGCCTTTATGTTGAAATTCATACTCCCAACCAGCACCACCTTCTGCTGAAAGATACATTTCTGCTCCTGTTAAATGGGCTAATTCACGTGATCCGGATAAAAAATCGGCATGTATATGCGTTTCGAGAATATGTGTAATTTTCATATGCTGCTGCTTGGCTATTTCAATATAGATGTCAACATCTCTTTTAGCATCAATTACAGCAGCTACACCCGCTTTCTGGCAGCCAATAAAATAACTTGCTTGGGCAAGCGACTTATCATAAATGTGTTGAAAAAACATAGTTTGTACTTTATTTTGTTATTAAATTATTTCAGTTTTTTAAATTTTATACTCCTGAGTATGGTAAGAATTATTTAGCGCGCAACCGTAGAAAAGAAAATCTCTTTAATAATTATATAGATCCCCATTATCAAAACAAACCATCCAAATCCTTTCTTCAAACGATCGGCAGGTACTTTTTTACTAAATATATTGCCTACAAATATTCCTACAATTGCCAAGGAAGTAATTGATAATAATAAGCCCCAATCCATTTGTGTATTTCCCAAATCGCCAGTAAACCCAATGAGCGACTTTGCCGCAATAATCAGCAATGAAGTTCCGATGGCTTCTTTTATGGGCAATTTACTTAAGAGTACCAGTGCTGGGATAATTAGAAAACCGCCCCCCGCACCAACAAGGCCCGTAAGCACACCAACAATAGCACCTTCTATAAGAATTAATGGATAATTAAATTTTTGCTCGCTATGTGTATCATCACTTGGTTTCTCGCTATTTTTTATCATAGAAATAGATGCGAATACCATTAACACAGCAAACAGCAGCATCATCAAAAGAGGCTTTGTTACTGCAAAATTTCCAATTGTAAATAAGCTTGTAGGAATTGCAGGAACAATAAATGCTCTTGTTGCATACACTGCAACAATCGAAGGAATACCAAAAATAAGCGCTGTTTTAAGGCTAATTTCTCCGTTTTTATATTTAGGTAAACTGCCAACTAAACTTGTAGCTCCTACAATAAATAATGAATACGCAGTTGCTAAAACGGGCTGCACCCCAAATAAGTATACTAAAACAGGTACCGTTAGAATAGAACCGCCACCGCCAATAAGGCCAAGAGATATCCCAATAACCAAAGATGCTAAATAACCAACTACTTCCATACTTCGCTAATTTATTTTGCAAAGATGATAGCTAGTTATAGTTCTATCTGTGATTAAGGTTACTTAGCATCTACCCTTCAAATAGGTTCATGAATGCTAATACATTAAAAGCACTATTCTTTAATCCACTCAAAAGAATTACGATGAATAATAATCCATCCATTTCTTTCCATTTTTTTCATCAACCTACTAATTACTTCTCGAGACGAGTTGAGATCTGTTGCTATATCTTGATGGGTAAGCTTCACTATATTGCCTAGTTGCTTTACTTGACTTTTCAGATAGAACTCCAATCTTTCATCCATATTCTTAAATGCAATTTCGTTTACAGTTCTCAATAACTCTTCGTAGCGGGCGCGGTATGTTTTAATAACAAAATAATGCCAACTTTTGTACTGACTTAACCATTTATCCATATATTGAAGCGGAACCGAAAGTATAGTTACATCTGTAAGTGCCTTAGCCATCACCTGGCTTTGCTCTGCTTGGTAAGTGCACACCATAGATACAGCACAGGCTTGACCAGGTTGAATATGATAAATAAAAAATTCATTGCCTTCTTCATCTTCTTGATACAATTTAACAACACCATTTAGCACCAGCATGGTAGCGCGTATTGTTTGTCCGATCTTAAGCATGGTAGTTCCAGCATTTACTTCTTTAACCTCTCCATACTTGATTAATTCACTATACAGCTCATCTTCAAGATGAGGAAAAAGTTCTTGCAATTCCTTTTGCATTGCTATGGTATTAAAGATTAGCAAATATAATCTCTTCGCATTATGCTTGGCATTTACATAAATTGATTGTGTTACTTCTGCTGAGTTGAAATACTAATAATAAATCTAATCCTTTTGTGCACATTCTAAACTACCAATAAGCTACAACCACGTAAATCGGCATGATCTACTCTACCATAAATTTCAAAACTCCCATCTGCATAAACCTTACCCATATCTTGCGTAGCTATAAATGAACAACTATGCACATTTGCCAAATCAATGATTTGTAAAAGTCCCTCTCCTACTTCTCTTACATCAAAGGGATCATCTTCTCCTCTAACTAATACTTTCATATACGGTGAGCAATAATATTTACCACCTCCCTTTGCATAAGCCTGGCTCAACATCTCCGTCATACCATACTCTCCATGTATTGCCTCTTGGCCAAAACCAATTTTTAGTTTTTCATGGAGTTCTTTTCGAACTAGTTCTTTACCCCTACCCTTCATTCCGCCAGTTTCTAATACCAATGTATGTTTTAATGTTTGCGGATAATTAGCTGCAAAATCGAGTAAGGCAAAAGTTACACCAATTAGTATAGTAGGTTGAGCCGCAGCTTCTAAAGAAGCCAAAACGGTTGCTAAATCTGTCTGATTATACAAATAAAATCCACTTTGTGGATGGCCCGAAGCCTTAATTAAATGGTTGGCCATATACACCAACGATGAACCCTCTCTTTCTAAATAGGCAGGCAATAATGCCAATACACACCAATCAGTAATATGACCATAAAAATGCTCAAATCCCTTTATGAAACTTGTTTCATATATACTCAAATCTTTAACATAATGCCTACTATTTACCATACCGGTAGTGCCACTACTCTCAAATATAATGGCGGGTTCAAAATGGCCAGTAAGCACTTTGTGGGTTTTAAAGAAAGATACAGGCAAAGCTGGGATGGATGTAATACGCTGACCATCGAAAGCGGGCATTAATTGCGCCCACGACCTATAAACCGCATTATTTGCCAATTGATACTTATATAGCTCAATGGCTAGTGTGTAAAAATCGGCAGATTGGAGCCCGAGTAGTTTATTAAGGTAATTGAAAGCCACTTTCGCAGTTTGTTGAGTTTTGTTTATTTTTGAATAGAAAGCAAGGTTAATGAGAACAAAAATATTAATACTGATAGCAATACCGTTGTTTTTTTATGGCTGTAAAAAAACAACCTACACAACAAAACCTCAGATTAGCCTTCTTCCTTTAAAAGGAAATTCGCTTGTACAGGGTCAAATTATCAAATTTGAATTAGAATTTACTGATAAAGAGGGTGATATACAGGATACGCTATGGGTACAAAAAATATCCAGAACTTGTCCAACTACCCCAGGCGTACAATTTATTAGTAAAAATAAAATTCCCAATTTTAACCCAACCCCAAACTTAAAGGGTATTCTAGAGATAAGTTTTGTATATAATGCCAATGTTACAGGTATACAATCCATTGTGGGATGTACAAATAGGAACGATACTTCTTTTTTCCGTTTTTGGATGAAAGATAGAGCACAGAATAGAAGTGATACAATCACTTCACCCGATATCATTTTAATCAGATAATGACCTTTTGGTTTAATAGTACAAGATTTGTCTTTTATGGCAACTATTTTTATGGCATTTGTGCGGTTTTACTTGCCATTGAAACAGCATTCCAACAAGCTTTGCCATTGAGTAGTACCTCATTTTATGTGCTTATATTTTGTGCAACGGTTTTATTTTATACTCATGCATATGTGCATTCTAATAATGCCCCCATACCAAATGATGCAAGGAGTAATTGGCATCATCTGCATAAAATATTGCTTATCCGCTCCCAAATTTTGTTAACCGTTATTTGTGGAAGTCTGTTATTATATTTCCTGTATGCATTGCAACCTAATTTTAAATACCTCCCCATCCAAACATGGATATTACTTTTTCTCTCAGCAACTGCAATAGCACTCTATTATGGTGGCTGGCATCCGGGCAAATCTGCTATTAGCTTACGTAATAAAGGTTGGTTAAAGCCATTGGTTATTGGTTTTGCTTGGACAGTATGTGTATCATTTGCCCCGGTTATTTTTTACGATTTAACCAATAATACAAGTAAAACATATGCTTGGATTACCTTATTTCTTTTTCTAAAAAACTGGTTATACATAAGTGTTCTATGCATTTTATTTGATATAAAAGACTATGCCTCAGATGCTAATCAAGCGCTCAAAACTTGGGTGGTACAATATGGCTTACGCAAAACAATATTTCGTATCGTAATACCTATTACTTTTTTAGCTCATTTTTTCTTATTACTTGCAGCATACACAAAAGGTTTTTACCTCAGTAGCATTATATTTAACACCATCCCTTTTGTATTGTTAATAATTGTTGCATGGTCAATGCATCGTCGTAAATCAATTCTCTATTATCTTGCAGTAATTGACGGACTTATGTTAATCAAAGCACTATGCGGGATTGCAGGTTCAATATTTTAAAATATTAATTATGGCTACTACCAAAAAATCAAATACAAAAAACACCGCTAAACAAGTAACAACTGCTGCTTCTATGCAGTTTCTGAAAGAATATATCAATACCCCTTCTCCTGTTGGGTTTGAGAGTGGCGGACAAAAATTATGGCTCAACTATATTAAACCCTATGTAGATACTATTTTTACAGACCCCTATGGTACGGCTGTTGGGGTTATTAACCCCGATGCCTCTTTTAAAATTGTAATTGAAGCACATGCAGATGAAATAAGTTGGTTTGTAAATTATATCAATGATCAGGGCCTCATTTATTTAAAAAGAAATGGTGGTGTTGATCATCAAATTGCGCCTGCCAAAAGAGTATGGATACATGGCAAAAAAGGAGCTGTTAAAGCCGTATTTGGCTGGCCCGCAATTCATACCCGCTTAAGCAATCCTGAACAAAAAGAGCCAAATCCAAAAATCGAAAACCTTTGTTTGGATTGTGGAGCGAGATCAAAAAAAGAAGTAGAAGCATTAGGTATTCATATTGGCTCAGTTGTAACCTACGAAGAAGGTTATGAAGAATTGGCTTACGATTTTTTAATCGGTAGAGCTTTTGATAACCGGGTTGGGGGTTTTATGATTGCAGAAGTTGCTCGTTTATTAAAAGAAAATAAAAAGAAATTGCCCTTTGGTTTATATGTGGTAAATGCAGTTCAAGAGGAAATTGGATTGCGCGGTGCTGAAATGATTGCGCGGAGAATAAAGCCTAATATTGCGATTATCACGGATGTAACACATGATACCAATACACCGATGATTAGTAAAATTATTGAGGGCGATATCCAATGCGGCAAAGGGCCATCTTTAGCGTATGCACCAGCCATTCATAATAAACTATTGAAAATAGTAGAAGATACAGCGGAAAAAAATAAAATCCCTGTTCAGATGCGCACTTTAAGCCGTAGTACGGGTACTGATACGGATAGTTTTGCCTATGCAAATGATGGTTGTCCGTCTGTATTAATTTCCATTCCACTAAGGTATATGCATACCACTGTAGAAATGTTGCATAAAAATGATATCAATAATACCATCCGCTTAATGTATGAAACCCTATTAACACTAAGCCCCAAAACCAACCTAAGCTACTTGTAGCAAATGTTATAAAAACGTGCATTGCATAGGCTTAAGCCTAGCAAAAATCCATTATGTTTGCAGCGATGCGTTATTCAGATAATAGAAGCGTAAAAGTAGCCATTCTCGATTTATATGAAGGGCAGCCCAATCAGGGTATGCGTTGTATTAGAGAAATTATAAACCAATGGGGTGAGAGTTTTGCATTAGACGTTGTTTATGAAGAATTTGATGTAAGATTAAATATAGCTTTACCATCACTTGATTTCGACATTTATATATCTAGTGGTGGGCCAGGCTCTCCTTTAGAAAGTGAGGGCACTGAGTGGGAAGAAAAATACTTTAATTGGATTCGTTCGGTTGAAGAATGGAATGCCAATACACAGCATTTTCCGAAGAAACATGTTTTCTTTATTTGCCATAGTTTTCAATTAGCAGCACGCTATTTCAACATTGGCAAAGTATGTAAAAGGGTTTCTACTGCATTTGGCGTATTTCCAATTCATATGTTGGAAGAAGGAAAAAACGAGCCCGTATTCGATGGTTTACGCGATCCTTTTTATGCCGTAGATAGTAGAGACTTCCAAGTGATTGCACCCGATACTGATAAAATCAATTCCAATGGCGGTACTATTTTAGCTATTGAAAAAGATAGACCCCATGTTCCCTATGAAAGAGCCATTATGAGTATTCGCTTTACTGAATATTTTTTGGGCACACAGTTCCATCCCGAAGCAGATGCGGTTGGCATGGGTATGTATTTACAGCGAGCCGACAAAAAGAAAACGGTAATTGCAAACCATGGTGAAGAAAAATGGGCAAGCATGGTAGAACAGTTACAAGATCCAGACAAAATTATGTGGACCTATAACCATATACTGCCAAACTTTTTAAATCAGGCAGTGGGTGAATTGGTAGGTACTTAGCAGTTATATTAATACTCAAATTTGAGATTATGGTTCCTGTAATACGTTCTGCATACAATAGTGCTTTTACAGCGGCAAAATATAATGCCTATTTAGATGAATTACATAGTAAACACCCCGGTGCAATAGAGTTTAGAGTAGCAGAAACACCCATTTTTATAGACCGTATTTTTAAGCAGAAAGTGCTAGATGCTTGCGAAGCTATTGTGGATGTAATTGTAGGTAGTGATTTTCACAAAATATCAGATAGGGCTATCCCTGCAAATGTAAAAGTGCCTGGAAATAGTGCCCATACTCATTTCATCGCATTTGATTTTGGCATTTGTAAAAATGAAGCGGGAGAACTAGAACCACAGTTGATAGAAATGCAAGGCTTCCCTACGCTATTTGCCTATCAAATTTGGCATGAAGAAATCACCAGAAAACATTTTAATATTCCCGCTAATTATAGTGCTTATTTAAATGGTTTTACACCAACTAGTTATACTGAGCTTTTACAGAAAATAATTGTAGGAAATCATCGTAAAGAAGAAGTTGTATTATTAGAGATCCTTCCGCATCAACAAAAAACAAGAATCGACTTTTATTGTACCACTGATTATGTAGGCATTCCTGTTGTGTGTTTAACGGAACTAATTAAAGAAGGTGATCAATTATTTTACAAAAAAGATGATCAATTAGTACCTATCAAACGTATTTATAATCGCATTATTTTTGATGACTTACAGCAACAAGATCCAAGCATTCAAGAAAAGGGCAAAATATTGTTCGATCAATTAGATGTAGAATGGGTACCTCACCCTAATTGGTTTTACAGAATCAGTAAATATACATTACCATTTATTGATCATCCTTATGTACCAGCAACAGCATTTTTAGATCAACTAAAAACCATACCTAGCGATTTAGAAAACTATGTATTGAAGCCTTTGTTCTCATTTGCCGGACAGGGTGTTGTTATTGATGTAACACCCGAAGATATAGCCGCAGTAAAGGATCCGGAGAATTGGATACTACAGAAAAAAGTGAACTACGCGCCTGCAGTTGAAACACCCGATGAGCCTGCAAAAGCAGAAATTCGTATTTTTTATTTTTGGGAAGAGGGCGCGAAGCGCCCGATAGCCACCAATAATTTGGCACGTTTAAGTAAGGGAAAAATGATTGGTGTAAGATATAATAAAGACAAAGAATGGGTAGGTGGTAGTTTGGCTTATTTTGAAGAATAACTTATTGCAATAGTGCAATTAATTTTTTCAGTTCTGTTTCCGTATTAAATGCATGTAAAATAATTCTTAATCGTTCGGCTCCTTTAGGAACTGTAGGGTATAGTATTGCACGCACATCTATATTCTCCTCTTGCAATTGTTTTGCTTTTGCCTTAACTGCGTCATTACCTGGAATAATAACACCCTGTATAGCCGACTCAGACTTAATTTTAGTATAAGGAAAATTTGACTGTCTAAAAACTTCTATTAAAGATGATAGATATTTTCTTTCAGCATGCATCGATGGAAATAAAGTATATGCTGCTTTTATTGCTGCAACAGATTGCGGAGGTAAAGAAGTTGTATACATAAAACTTCTCGAAAAATTAATCAAATAAGATTGTAATCGGTTGCTACCAAGCACTACAGCTCCATGACAGCCAACTGCCTTCCCAAAAGTATGTATCCTGGCAAATACCGCATGCTCAAATCCTAGCTGCTGAACCAATCCTTCGCCCTTCTCTCCTATAACACCCGTTGCATGCGCTTCATCAATAATTAAATGTGCATTATACTTATTGGCAATCATCACTAAATTTCTTAAATCACAAAAATCGCCATCCATACTAAATAACGACTCTGTTACGATAAAGCAATTTCCTGTGCGATGCTGTAGCTTCTTCTCTAAATCAGCTAAATCATTATGTTGAAACGAAAATGCATTTGCTTTTGATAATACGATACCATCACGTAATGATGCGTGTGACAGCTGATCATAGTAAATCGTATCTGTTCGTTGCGCAATAGCAGATAAGAGCCCTACATTCGCATCATACCCCGAGTTAAATAATAGGCCAGTTTCAGCATGGTGAAAATGAGCAATGTGTTTTTCAACTTCTTCTATTAAAGGATAATTACCGGCAAGCAACCTTGAACCACCGGAGCCCGTACCTAAACCCCCACCTACATTACACAACAAGCCTTTAGACGCTATACCCAAGTAATCGTTAGAACAAAAATCGATCAATGAATCGGTTGTTATTAATGTTCTTAGTGCATGCCGTGCAATTCTTTCTGCTAATCTTTTTTCTAAAAACTCATCCTTATACATTTACCAAAACTAACTAAATCGTATTATCATTGTAGCAACAATTGTACTTTATGGAATCATCATTATCTATAGATACCAAAAATATCTTAGGTTTAAAATTGCCTACCGACCCACGCTGGGTAAACCTTACCACTATTTCCTTAGAAGCAATCCTCACAGATCATGCCTATTGCGAGCAAAAAGCAGCTTTAACATGTATCTCTTTAATTCAACGATATTCAGATCGTGTAGCATTGGTTGAGTCTTTAGCGCCCATTGTTACGGAAGAATGGGGGCATTTTAGGTTGGTTCTTGCTGAGTTAAAAAAAAGAAAGTTAACACTTGGTAAGCAACGAAAAGACCATTATGTAAATAAGCTACTGGAATTTCAAAAAAAGGGTGGACATATAGACGATCGAATGCTTGATCAACTGCTAACCATGGCTTTAATTGAAGCCAGAAGTTGCGAGCGTTTTAAACGGCTGAGTGAGGGCTTAGAAGATGCTTATCTCCGAAAATTTTATCGAAAATTCATGGAGAGTGAGGCAGGGCATTATACCCTTTTTATCAATTTGGCCGATACCTACTTACCAAAACAAAAAGTGAGAAAGCGTTGGCAAGAATGGTTAAAATATGAGATAGAAATCATGGATGAACTAGAACTCCGTGGCGATCGTATTCATTAATTAGCCTGTTTTTACATAAAAAAACCTCTCCACCTAGGCGGAGAGGTTTTTAGTATAGTTAAGTGCTTTATTAAAGCTCCTGTACTCTAAATTCTACACGACGATTTTGTGCTTTCCCTTTTACAGTTTTGTTATCTGCAATTGGTTTGGTGCTACCAAAGCCATTCGTGATTAAACGATCACCAGCAATTTTTCTGGCAAACAAGTAAGTTTTAACAGCATTTGCACGCTTCAATGAAAGCGGAATATTGATCTTATCAGTACCTGTATTATCGGTATGACCATCAACATATAATTTCAATGAAGGATAATCATTCATTGCTTTAACTACTTTCTCTAATTCTACTTTAGATGACTTAGTTAATACAGCAGTACCCGTATTGAACAATACTTTCTTATTATCAAATTTGTATTGAGCACCTAATTCAGGGCAACCAAAATTAGCCACAGTACCTTTTACAGTAGGACACTTATCTTCTTCATCATTTACACCATCACCGTCTGTATCTGGGATTGGACAACCTTGGTAACGAGCTAAACCTGGAACTGTAGGACATTTGTCTTCCTCATCATTGATACCATCTTTATCAGTATCTGGGATAGGACAACCCTGGTATTTAGCAATACCTTTAACAGTTGGGCATTTGTCATTTTCATCATTAATGCCATCTCCATCTGTATCAGGAATAGGGCAACCTTGGTATTTAGCAACACCTTTAACGGTTGGACATTTATCATCTTTATCTAAAATACCATCACCATCCGTATCTTTTTCTACAACTGGAGCAGGTGGGGGTGGAGCAACCACTACTACTGGAGCTGGCTTATCTTTCAATGGAGAGATGATACCAATAGAATAAGCCATATGATTTACGGCTAAGTTAGAAACAGCCGGACGAGCAACCAATTGCGTATTTACAAATGTTTCGTTGCCTAAGCTAACCTGTAATCCCATACCAGCAGTACCCTGCGCAGCAAAATAAGTACCACCATACATAGAAGCACCTAACCCAAAAGTAAGGTAAGGAACCACTGTATATTTATCAGTAAGAAGCTTTACATTAACATTTGCATCAGCCTCTAAAAGGAATTTGTTTTGTTTTGATGGAGCTACACCAGATCTTGGATAAAAAGGATACTGTGTAAATGTACCACCTAACTGACCAACAAAGTCGATATGCTCAGTAAGACCCTCAACATATTGAACGGCCAAACCAGGAGTCATCTCTGCTGTTTTCGCCCAAGTTTTATTTTGTAATACGGTAGAAAGAGATGTTTTGCCAATTCTTTCGGCGGTGTACATATCATTCAAGAAAAAAGACACACCCAAAGAAGGTCTTTTTTTATAACTCTCAGCTTTTTGAGCAATTGCTGCTGTAAAAAGGCCAAGCGTTAATAAAGAAAACAGTAATTTCTTCATAAACAGATTTTTAATAATTGCTGCAAAAATACAGTGAGAAATCGGTACTGAAAAATTATGGAATGTTTATCTTTTAATATTTTATAAGAGTTTTGGTTTTTCAATTACCTCAAGTTTTACCTTGGTAAGCCCTTTTTTAATAAAATCAAGCTCTTTGGCAGCCGCCCTACTTAAATCAATCACCCTTCCCTTTCTTTTCATAGCTGGGTGCATACGATCATTTATACGCACAATAACCGTTTTTCCATTACTCAAATTGGTGACCCTAACCCAAGTATTTAATTTTAGATTATTGCTGGCTGCCGTCATCTTTTTATTGCGGAAAATCTCCCCTGTAGCCGTTTTAGTTCCATCTAGGCTGGCGCTATAAAAGCTCGCAATACCCGTAATCGATTTCTGTGATTTTATAAAAACCAAAGAGTCGATAGTTGCTACACTATCTTTTTGTTGAAGCATGGTATCGAGTCCAATGATTTTGATACTCGTATCGCGGGCCATGCCTGTTGTATCGGTTTGAGCTTGCACGCCTGCGCTCAAATAAACAGTAAATAAAAACAAAAAGAGCTTTATCATATAAAATTTATTTTGCATATCACCCAGTTTGCAACAGTAAAATACGTTGAAACGGTGATTCATACCATAGTTGAGGATAAGTTTCGACCGACATTGCCAAATACCATGCCACGCAGGGGCTTACAGGATAAACCTTTGAAACAATGAGGAGAAATTAATTAATAATTATTGATTATTAATTATTAATACATTACAAATAATCAACATTTTCTACGGCATCTAAATTCAACGCGCCATAAATATGGGGGAAAACCTCATTAATTGATCCTGCCAATTCAAAAATTAGCGGTCGTTCTACTTTTTCTTTATTGATCGTGAGTTTAACCAAATTAACGCGATCAGCATAATATCTTTCTAATACGCCTTGAACTTGCTCCTCAGTGCTACAATGCATGTATCCTTCCGAAGCCAATGTATCGGCCTCATAAATTCCTTTTTGTTGGGCTTCATCCCATTCCTTTGCTGTGGTAATATGGTAAATATAATTGGCAATCATATCGTTATTATTTACGGGCAATCTGTTGCTCTCGCAACATAAAATCTGTTAGCGCAACTGCAGTTACAGCTTCTAGTACTACAGGAACACGTAAAGCTATGCATAAATCGTGTCGCCCCTTCACAGAAAAATTTTCTACCTGTTCAGTGCTCCAGTTCCAGGAGTTTTGTTCTTTAGGGGTAGATGAAGTTGGCTTTACTACTACCCTATATACCAGCTCATTTCCATTGGTAATACCACCTACAATACCACCTGCATGATTGGTTCTTGTAGTACCTGCACCATCAATTTGTGCATCATTATGTGCGGAGCCAAACATTTTTGCAGCCGCAAAACCTGTTCCAAATTCAATTCCTTTAATTGCAGGGATAGCAAAAACAGCATGACTAATCACCGACTCTACCGAATCAAAAAAATGTTCCCCAAGGCCAACGGGCAAGCCGTTGACCCTACATTCTACAATACCGCCGATACTATCTTTTTGATCGATGGCTTTTTGTAAGCCTTTATCGATATCTTTTTCACCACCAATCTCTATAATACTTGCTGTGGTAATAATATTTTTTGATCCCAATATTTTCTTGGCTATAACACCCGCTGCTACTAAACATGCTGTTAATCGTCCGCTGAAATGTCCGCCCCCTCTATAATCTTCATAACCCCCGTATTTTATATGGGCAGTGAAGTCTGCATGTCCGGGCCGCGGAATGGCTCTATGCTTATCATAATCACCACTACGTGTATTATTATTTTCAAAAAAAACTGCGATCGGTGCACCGGTTGTTTTACCATTAAAAATGCCACTCTTAAAAACAGGAATATCATCTTCTTTTCTTGGTGTAGTTCCTTTTTGCACACCCCCTTTTCTCCGTTCCATATCTGTTACAAAATCTGTAACATCAAGTGCAATACCTGCCGGACAACCATCTAACACAAAGCCTATGCTTTCGCCATGCGATTCGCCGAAAATATGTATCCTAAAAAGAGTGCCGAAAGAGTTCATAATTTTAAATCTTCAATCTATAATCTGGAATCTGATATATTAACAATACCGTTTAGCAGCTGTAAATGTTCATAAAAGTTAGGATAAGACTTACTTACTGCTTCGGCATCTTCAATATCCACTTCACCATTTGCACGTAAGCCAGCAACTGCACAAGCCATCGCAATTCTATGATCGTGGCGGGAATGAACTTTAGCCCCTTTTATATTTCCTCCCTTCACCAACATCAAATCTCCTTGTAACACTATTTCGATACCCATCTTCGCAAACTCTTGTTGCAAGGTTAAACCCCTATTGCTTTCTTTATGTTCCAACCTATTCACGCCTTCAATAGCCGTTGTGCCTTCACAACAAGCAGCTAAAGCCACTAATGGCGGAAATAAATCCGGACAATCCGTAGCATTAAAATGAAACGCTTTTAAAGGTAAGTTTCTTATCTCAATTTGTTTTTCTTGTACAGATAATCCGGCACCCGCATCTGTTAATGCTTGTAAAATAGCTTTATCTGCTTGTGTAGAAAAAACATCTAATCCTTCTACCACAATATCACCTGCAATCGCACCTGCTACCAATAAAAAGGCAGCACCACTCCAATCGCCTTCTACAGTATAGGTATAAGGTGTATGGTTTGAGGGGGAATGTGTAAGGTTAGAATCAGGTGATGTACGGTGAAAGCGAAATACTTGATAATCTTCGTGCGTAACCTGCCAACCAAAATCGGCCAACACTTTTAGTGTAAGATCTATATAAGGCTTACTTTTTAAATCATGCACCTTAATGGATACATTATTCGCTCCGGCAGCCGCATAAGCCATTAATAACCCAGTTAAAAACTGAGAGCTTAAAGAGCCATCAATTTCAATATCAGCAGGTACTAACGGCCCTTGAACATGCAACGGCAATTTGCCCTCATTCGATTGTATAGATACACTTAAGGATGGAAAGATGTCATTAAAAAAATGCATTGGTCTGGTAAGTAAACTACCCGTGCCCGTAATGGTAATGGCTTGCTTGCTCAATGCAGCAATGGGTGTAAACATTCTAATACCTAATCCACTCTCTCCGCAATTCATTTCATCACTAATAGGTGCAACACCTTTCGATTCAATAATAAGTTCTCCTTTTTCGGAATAAGAAATAGTAGCACCTAATTTTTGAATTGTATCGATAGCTGCAACATCATCATTACTCTTACCAGGATTTTGAATAATAGTTGTACCTACTTTCAGCAATGCGGCAGCACAGGCTCTTTGCATGCTGCTTTTGCTGGCAGGGGCATATATATTCCCTTTTACATTACCAGGAGTAACGCGAACGATCATTTTATTTATTGAATTGTTTAAATATTTCTTGTAACTGCACCAATAAAATAGGTTGTACAACAGCTTTACCTGTTTTTTCTAATAATATATAATGCATCGAAACACCATCTCCCTTTTTATCTTTCAATAATACTTTGAAAGCCTGCTTGGCATCAAAATCGGCTACTGTTGGCAAGCCATATTTATGCAGTAAAGCAATTAATCGTGAAGCTTCTTTATAAAATTTCAATTGAGCAGATATCAGCGCAGCATAGGTCATTCCAATGCTTATGGCTTGTCCGTGACTCAACTCATACATATTTTCAATGGCATGTCCGAGTGTATGTCCGAAGTTCAATAATTTTCTATCGCCCTTTTCCAACTCATCTTCTACTACTACTTTAATTTTAATCATGGCATTTCTTTGTACCAAAGAAGCCAATGCTGCTTTATCTTTTTTATATTTAGCTATCGATAGTTGTTCTAATGCTGCAAACATTTTAGCGTCTTTAATAGCAGCATGTTTAATAATTTCCGCAAAACCATTTTTCCATTCTACATCAGGCAGAGTTCTCAACAGGCTATAATCGTATAACAAAAATTCAGGCTGCCGAATGAGGCCCACCATATTCTTATATACGCCTACATCAATACCATTCTTCCCTCCTATGGCTGCATCAACCATCGCCAATAAAGAAGTAGGTACAAATCCAAAACGAATGCCACGCATATAAATACTTGCAGCATATCCGGTGATATCCGTAACTACACCACCGCCCACACCAATTAAAATAGACTGCCTATTGGCACCCATTTTAATCAATTGATCAATCAATACATCAACTGTTTGCTGTACTTTAAATTGCTCACCTGCTTTTAATACAATAGTATTCCAAGACTTGAATAATTTTTTATGCTTCGCAAATACATTAGTATCGGTTAAAAACTATTCTCCTTCGATACTATTTTTTCAAGTTGTGAAAAATTGGCATCGAAATGAAATTGCGTTATTGCTGAACCGAAATTTATTTTTTTGAGCATAGTATACATGTTAGACGATTGACTATAGACGATAGACAATAAAAATTTTAGTGATGCATGTTATGGTCCATCGTCTACCGTCTGTTATCTATGAATTCATTATTTTATTTTGGTGATTGATACTCTCCATATGTACAGCATCAAAATACTTGGTAACGAATTCCTTACTCAATCCTATTTTTTCTCCGTTTATAAATGCTCTTTCTAAAATGGCATTC